>JBATTD010000141.1:0-9774 GCA_049670345.1 Ignavibacteriaceae bacterium | reverse complement strand
AATAAATATTCTCTGGGCATCTATAAAACCCTGAGAAATTATCAATTATTAAATTATAGGAGGGTACTATGAAACGCTTAATCTTAGTGTTTCTGTTTGTTGGAATAGCTGCGATCTACTTTGGCTGCTCAGAAAACAATCCTTCAGCTCCTGAGTTAAACCAAAACGATCAAGTTACAACTTCATTGGAGAAAAAAGTATATACATACTTTAGCGGCAAATCTACAAATATTGGGATGCTCGATCCAGGTAAGACTGATACTTTGCCAAATGGCAGGGTGCAGACACGTGGCCTTGTTGTCCAGACCGAGGATCTACTAAGTGATTCACGTGTTGCTGGAATTGTGACTTGGGTTGTCAATAGGAATGTGTATGTGAGTGGTGATATAGATCTGTGGGGTACCGGAGAGCTAATAATCCCTGATGCTGGAAGATGGGATATGACGTATAAAGGATGGTGGCCCGTTGGAGAAACTTTAACATATGAAGTTGATGGTCACGGAAAAGGTGAATTGAGGGGACTGAAGGCTCACTGGACATACATTCTTGATCTTAGTGCTGGCATATTCGATGTAAACGGATATATCATTGAGAAATGAAGAAGATGGTGTTGATGAAGTAACTCGGTGTTATTTGATTTTACTAATGCCCCTATCAATGAAAGCCTGCCTAACGGTAGGCAGGTTGGTAGGGGGTTTTTACGTGGTATCTGATATTAACTCAGATGCAAGTCTTATATATATTATTTAAGTTAGGATTATTTGATTACAATAGTGATAACTTAGATCGTTACTTTTTCAAACAGAAATACCTTAAAATAGTCTTATTTACTTGTGAGATTTGTTTTTTCTAATTAATTTCCTCGACACTAAAAATGCCTCTTGCCCCTTATCCATAAGGGTTTGAGGCACGTTAGTATTTTTTGCCCAGCGGAGAGTCAGGGATTCTCCGCACTTCTCTGAAATATTAAATTTTAGCTTAAAAACAAAATATATTTTACCCACCTCTCCAAAAAGTCTCCAACTAACTCCCCTAATTACTTTATTTCCTATTCCTGTTTTGGAATTCGATCGATCCTGCACTGCTTATCTCTGATAAGTAGTTCGTGGCTAACTGATTCCCTATCATAACTTTTCATTCTATTCAGCACTCTGAATAACTATGCTTCACTTAGTAGAAATGTTACGGTCATTAGAATAGTCTACCGTCTGGACCGAATTAAATAAACAAATCCACTAAATAGAATAACTACTGAAATTTGTAAATAGATTGGTGTCGAAAACAATTCGCCTTTAATTAAAGAATTATTTAATGAGATGTATTTAGCTGAATAGTAGAATACCTTCGCAACTACTATACTGAGGAATATGGGCGTAAAATGATTTTTAAAATTTCTTGAAAGCATATAATATAACGACACATTCAAGGTTAATTCACCACATATTAATAATGATTTAATGAGTGAAGGATGAGCTGAAATTAAGAGAGAAATGATGGGCAGAGTAGCAGCTATTAAAAATGTGTTATTTCGAGTAGTATAAAGTAAAGATAGAATTAACATCAAGCGCATTGGATCCATATAATAGAGTGGAAAACCTAATAGATGAGAAATACTGGGAATTAGATAGATTGCTACTACAGCTAATAAATCAAATATGATAATATGTGTTTTTCTGCTCAAGAATTTTGATTTTATAATGCTTTCCAAGCTAAATCCCAATCTTTATTAATCAATTCTATTTTATTAAAATGAAAGATAATATTTTTTATTTGAACCTTCACACTATCAAGTTGCACAAAATTTTAAATAATTATTGACAAAAATAGAAATAGTTTGTATAATTGTCTATACAAAGTAAAAAGGATAAATTTTTATGATAGTCGATAAAAATAGCCCGGTCCCTTCATATTTCCAATTACAAACATGGCTTAATGAACAAATCCAACAGGGCATTTTCAAACTCAATGATAAAATTCCAACTGAAGAAGAATTAGTACAGCTGACTGGATTGGCGAGAGCAACTGTTAGACAAGCAATACAAAATTTAGCGAATATGGGTTACCTAGTGCGCAAAAAAGGGTTAGGTACTTTCGTGACCATTCCTCAAGTGAATCCACAAAAGCAGACTATTATTGGATTAATTATACCTGACATCCGGAATGGTTATGCTCCGGAACTTGCTAGAGGTGCAGAAGATGAAGCTGCGAAAAATAAGCACAGTTTAATTCTATGTAGTTCTGACGATTTATTTGTTAAAGCTGAATTTCATGCAAATAGGTTGATTGAAAATTATGTTAGAGGAGTGATCTTTGTTCCAACATCATCTTCTGATAATATGAATAAACTTATCGTACAAAAATTTCAAGAAAAAAATATTCCTGTGGTGCTTGCAGATCGTACTATACCAAATTTAGAATTAGATTTTGTGACAACAGATAACTTTGAAGGTGCTTTGAAGCTCACAAATTATTTGATTTCCAAAGGACATAAAAAGATTGCATTTGTGTATAGTAACATTTTCAGCACTGAACGGTTACGTTTCGAAGGATATAAAAAAGCTTTGGAAGATAATGGGATTCAACTCGATCAAAGTCTTGTGGTAAGTCATTCAGGACCTTTTAATGATGAACAATTTCACAAATACGCTACCTCAATCTTAAAGCAAAGGAAGAAAATCTCGGCAATTTTTGCCGGTCATGACAGAATCGCTTTGACATTTTATTTAGTAGCCAGGAACTTGGGACTTTCTTTCCCTGAGGATTTATCAATTGTTGGGTATGATGATTTGAATTTTAAAACTGTTTCCTTGACTACAATGCACCAGCCCATCTATGAAATGGGAGTAGAAAGTATGAAATTGATTTATTCAAGAATTAGTGGGGATATTAAGAAACCAAAATCAATAATACTTAATTCATTTTTAATGGAAAGAGATTCAGTTCAGGTTAATAAATAATTAGGCTCTCAAAAAAATATTTTTTATGGAAGAAAATTAATTGCAGAGGAATAAAGATTTAAATACTTATAAAGAGATATTGTCTTTACGCCAAAGACATGGATTTATTGAAGATATAAGGATTATATAATTCTTTAACGTATCGAACAATTACAAAAGGAAAATAATGTGAGAAAAAAAATCAATGTTGGATTAATAGGTGCTGGAAGACTGGGCATAATGTATGCAGAATTTTTAACAACCCGGGTGACTAATGCAAATCTAATAGCAGTTGCTGATATTATTCCAGAAAGGGCCACCAGTTGTTCGGAAAGATTTGAAATTCCCAAAGCGTACTTTAGTCATCAAGAAATAAATGATGATAAACAATTAGATGCTGTAATTGTAACAGCAACAACAATGAATCACAAAGAAATAGTAATTGATGCGGCAAATAAAAGAAAATCGATTTTTTGTGAAAAACCTATGGCGTTAAGTTTAAAAGATGCGCGTGACATGAAATCAGCAATAGAAAAATCCGGTGTCTTTTATCAACAAGGTTATATGAGAAGATTTGATACGGGCTTTGCAGCATTAAAAAAGAAGATTGACGAGGGAGTTATAGGAAGCCCTGTTGTTTTCAAAGGTTCATCAAGAGATCCCTATTTACCAACACTTGAATATTTATATCCTCACAACAGCGGAGGCCAAATTTTAGATATGGCAATACACGATATTGATATTGCTCGCTGGTATATGGGAGATATATCAAGTGTGTATTCAATCGGCGGTGTATTAGCATTTCCAGATGTTGAACCAACGGGAGATACTGATAATGTGATCATGTCTTTCAAATTTGACAGCGGGTGCTTAGGCGAGATTGATATAAGCAGAAATGGTGTTTATGGATATGATATAAGAGCAGAAGTTCTCGGTACAAAAGGAACATTGAAAGCTGGATATTTACGCGAGACACCAATTCTTGTTCTGACAAAAGAAGGTGTAACACACGATATAGTTCCATATTTCCCGGAAAGATTCTGCAATGCTTATGTAGCTCAACTCAATAATTTCCTGAACAACTTAACAAATAATCTTGCACCGATGATAACCATCGAAGACGGAATTGCCGGACTGCAAATCGGTGTTGCTGCAACTGCTTCGTTAAAAGAGAATAAAATTGTAAACGTAAATGACTTTTAAGAACACTGAATTAAAAATTAAATTGATGGTGTTAATACTATCACGGCTGAACAATTATGCGTGGGAGACAAGCAAAATAGTTTTGAAATTGCACCTGGTTGAACGATTATCCGTACAACCTTTATAATAAGGATTTAATCTAATAAAATAATATTCTAATATTAACTAATTAGGAGAAAAAATGAGAGCGGTAACTCTTAATGCAGATTGGGTACCAAAGCCGGATTTTAAACTTGGTACTAAAGATATTGACGGCAAACTAACCTATTTAGGAAGCAAAGTTTGGAAGAATCCACGTACAGAAATAGTGGAAAGGGATATTCCGGTACCCGGCCCTGACGAAGTTCTTATTGAAGTGAAAGCTTGCGGCATCTGTGGTAGTGATGTTCATATGAGACAGGCAGATGAGGAAGGTTACATTTTTTATCCGGGATTAACTGCCTTTCCAGCCACTTTGGGTCACGAGTTTTCTGGAGTAGTAGTAGAAGCCGGGAAAAATGCAATCAATAAACGAACAGGCAAGCAATATGAGATTGGCGAAGCCGTTTGCTCAGAAGAGATGGCATGGTGTGCACAGTGTAAACCTTGTGCAGATGGTTATCCTAATCATTGCGAAAGTTTACAGGAAATTGGTTTCTCAATAGATGGTGCTTACTCTAAATATATTAAGGTACATTCCCGTTATTTATGGAGCCTCGAAAGTCTGCGGGAAAAATATGGTGAAGAAAAGATGTGGCTATTGGGAAGTTTGATTGAGCCTACCTCTGTAGCTTATAATGCAGTAATTGAAAGAGGTGGTGGAATTAGGGCAGGGGAGAGTGCTTTCATATTAGGAGGCGGACCCATTGGAGCTGCTGCATGCGCAGTATTACGCCAATCCGGTGCCAATACTGTTATTCTTTCAGAACCGTCAGCTTCAAGAAGGGAAATGGCACTATCTATGGGTGCAACTCACGCAATTGATCCAACTTCTGTTGATGTAGCCAAGGCTGTTTTGGATATTACTAACGGTGTTGGAGCGAAGATAATTCTAGAAGCAACTGGATTACCGACAATCGTATGGCCGGATATTGAAAAAATTATCTGGGAAGGTAGAGGTGTTAATACTACAGTAGTAATAGTTGCAAGAGCAGATGCTAAAATCCCTTTGACTGGAGAAGTGCTTCAAGTAAGACGCGCTAATGTAGTTGGAGCTCAGGGACATTCAGGTCATGGGACATTTCCTAATGTTATTAGCAGTATCGCAGCTGGCATGGATGTATCGCCGATGATTACTAAAAAAATTGGATTAGATGAGGCTGATGATAATTTGGTTATGCTGCAAAAGGACAGGGATGAAGTAAAAATAACAATTACTAATTTTGAATAATATTATAAGAAGATTGGAGATTTAAAATGGCAAATTGGTTAACAACAAACAGAGATGATCTTCGTTTTGAGGATACATCGGTTGGAAGATTAAAAAAGAAAATTTGGGAAGCCTCTGATGAAGAAATTGATAAAATATTAAAGGATTATGAAATCCCTTCACCATCTGAATTGGGCAAACTGGGTTCCTATATACAAACGACAATACGTCAAAAAGTAGTTGACAATCGCAAAAAAAACGATATCCTATTTATCCCTATTGGATGTACGGAACTTCACGGCCGACATACTGTTACCGCTTTAGATACCTTGATGGTAACACAAATTTTAGAAGCTGTCCGGAGATTCACAGCAAAAAAGGGAGCACCTGCCAATCTATCGTGGACACCTTTAAATTTTGGAGGCCATCCTCATCATCATATTGGAATGCCGGGGACAATTCATCTTGAGGACGAGGTAGTCAAAAAAATCCTCATAAATGTTATGGTTGGGTTCTGGAATGATGGTTTTAGAAAAATAGTTTTAATAAACAATCATGGTCATTCATGGTTGCTGGAAGCTGCAATACAAGAGCTGCAAAAAACCTGGAATCTACCAGGACTTTTTAGAGTTATTGATTGGCATCGGGCAGTCAGAGAATTTTTCAGAACCAAGGATAGAGGTGGAGACTGGGATGATGATTTTGTTCATGCCGACGAAGCTGAAACCTCTGTGCTTCTTTTATTAGCTAAAGAGTTTGTGGAAATGACTCTTGCTGAGGAAACTAAAGTTGAGGGATATCTACCGGACGGTCATTTTGATAAAGCAGTAGATCCGTTTGCACGTCCATGTAAGTGGTCAGAAGGTCAGGGACATTTTCCGACAGAGATTGGATCCATTCCCGAAGGAGTAGTAGGAAGACCGGGTATTGGTAAAGCTGAAAAAGCCAAAAGAACAATTGCGGCAATCGTTTCCTATCTAACTCTTGTGCACGACGAAATAGCGGAAGCATTTCCTTCTGGCAAATTACCACCAATAGATAAAACAACAATGCGAACTGATAAAGAGATGGAACCATATCTCAAAGAGCCGTTCACAGAAGGATGGAAACCGATTTACTCAATACCGAAAATGGGATTGTAAAATTTATGAAGTTAAGTATTGTATTGTCTACCCAGCCTGCATCGTTTTCAGCCCTGGCATACAAGGGGCATATTGAAGACAATATTTTAAAGATTAAGAACTTTGGTTATGATGGAGTCGAACTGGCTGTTCGGGATCCGCAAAAATTAGATGTTGAATCTCTAAAATCAATACTAACTAAAATTGATATTCCAGTAGCTGCGATAGGTACAGGACAGGCTTATGCAGAAGAAGGACTGTACCTTACGCATCCGGATAAAGATATACGGGGAAAAGCAATCGCGAGAATAAAATCCCACATGGTATTAGCAGAAAGTTTAAATACACTGGTAATCATCGGGTTATTGTGTGGTAAGAAAGAAACAGGAATTGACGCTGAGAAAATAAATAATTGGTTGATTGAAGCGTTGAGAGAGGTTTCTACTTGTAATGAAAATGTGAAGCTGGCAATTGAACCTATAAATAGGTATGAAACAGATATAGTTAATACAGTAAAAAGCGGATTGGATTTAATTGAAAACATTAACTGTAAAAACATCGGACTTCTTTTAGATACTTTTCATATGAATATTGAAGAACCTTCAATCACAGAAAGCATAAAAATTGCTAAAAACAATTTGTTTCATTTTCATATTGCAGATTCAAATCGGTGGCATCCGGGTGCAGGCCATATCAACTTTAAAGAAGTAGTGGAAACACTGGACGTTGTTGGATATGATAACTATGTCTCGGCAGAGATAATGCCTTTGCCGGATCCTGATACAGCTGCAAAAAATACAATTGATTATATGCGCAAATTATGAAATGATACTTATGATTAAATATTGATTGTAATACTAATTTATTCATCGCGTAGAAATTATTAATCGATATGAGAGCTGACATAATACTCAGAATGCAGAAAGTTTGTAAGACTTTCCCAGGTGTTACAGCTTTAGATAATGTAGGTTTTGAACTTCAGAAGGGTGAAGTACATGTTCTTTTAGGGGAAAATGGGGCGGGGAAATCGACACTTGTAAAAATATTAAGCGGTGCGCACGAAATTACTAGCGGTGAGATCTTTCTCAATGATAATAAGATTAACATCAAGTCTCCTAAACAATCTCTTAAGTATGGCATTAGCGTCATCTACCAGGAATTTAATCTTGTCCCTCAATTAACCGTGGCGGAAAATATTTTTCTAGGACGGGAAGACACAATAAAATTTGGTGTTATTAATCAAAAAAATATTACTGAATCATCCCAAAAAATATTAAACAATCTTGGTGTCCAAATAGATGCTTCCAGTCTGGTAAAGGATTTAGGAGTTGCCCAACAGCAGATGGTTGAAGTAGCAAAAGCACTCTCCATCAAATCCAGTATTCTTATCATGGATGAACCCACCTCGGCCTTAACTGAAAATGAGATAAAAGAACTATTTGTTACTATAAAGCGGTTAAAGTCACAGGGCGTTTCAATTATCTATATATCACATCGGCTGGAAGAATTATTTGAAATATGTGACAGGGTTACCGTATTAAGAGATGGAAATTATGTTGGAACAAGAGAAATAGGCAATACTTCCAAATCCGAGTTAATTAGAATGATGGTAAACAGAGACCTGAAAAAACAATACCCGAAACTAAATGCAAAAATTGGAGAAGAAGTTTTAAGAGTTGAAAATTTAAATCAAAAAGACAGATTACAGAAAATAAGCTTTTCACTTCATTCGGGTGAAATTTTGGGCATCTCAGGATTGCTGGGATCGGGACGAACTGAATTAGCACGCGCGATTTCCGGTCTTGACAAATTTGATTCGGGCAAAATCTATATTAAAGGTAACCTAGAAAAAATCAGATCTACTCGTAAAGCTATTTCATTAGGAATTGGTTTTCTTACTGAAGATCGAAAGTCTCAAGGTTTAATATTAAACCTATCAATAAAAGAAAATATATCCCTGCCAAGTCTGGATAGACTCTCGCGGAACGGCATTATCAACTCTAAAAAAGAAGGCAGCGCGGTAAAGAAATATATAAAAGAGCTTCGCATAAAAACACCTGGTCCTGATCAAAAAGTTATGTGCTTGAGTGGTGGAAACCAGCAAAAGGTTGTATTAGCTAAATGGTTATGCAGCAAAGCCGATATATTTATTTTTGATGAACCTACCCGTGGTATTGATGTAGGTTCCAAAGTTGAAATCTATAACTTGATGAACCAGCTTGTTTCTGAAGGAGTTGCAATACTCATGATTTCATCTGAGCTTCCCGAGATATTGGGTATGACTGATAGGATAATTGTCATGAATAAAAATAGAATATCAGGAATCTTTAATACAGTCGATGCTACAGAAGAAAAAATTATGAATTATGCATTAAGTGCTTGAAATGATATTAAAGAATATTCTCATATATAACGGTCGGCAATTTGGAACCTTGATTGGTCTGATGGGTTTGATGATTATTTTCTTTTTAATGACTCCATACTTTTTAACTGTATCAAACTTATTAAATATTGCTCAACAGACCTCGATTAATGCAATTATGGCCGTGGGGATGACATTCGTAATAATTACTGCAGGGATAGATTTATCCGTTGGTTCAATTATGGCATTCTCGGGAGTTGTTCTGGCTAGTGTTCTTCATGCTGATGTCCCGCTGCCGTTAGCTATTCTGGTTGGATTAGGAATTGGTTCCTTATGTGGTTCAGCAAATGGTCTTCTAATTAGCTATGGCCGACTCCCGGCTTTTATTTCTACACTGGGAATGATGAGTGTAGCCCGCGGAGCAGCTCTTCTATATTCAGATGGAAGACCGGTTTCAGGATTTTCTTCTGATTTTCGTTTTCTTGCAACTGGCGAGATCCTAAGCATTCCTGTACCTGTGCTGATTATGATTGCAGTATATGTAATTGCGCATTTCGTATTAAACAGAACAAAGCTGGGAAGATATACATATGCCATTGGCGGTAATGAGGAAGCTGCAATTTTATCGGGGGTAAACACAAAATTTATTAAGACCATAATATATACGATATGCGGACTGCTAAGTGGTCTTGCTGCTATATTATTAACAGCCCGGTTGAATTCTGCACAACCTATTGCAGGAATAATGTATGAGCTAGATGCTATTGCTGCCGCAGTGATTGGTGGAACAAGCCTTATGGGTGG
>JBATTD010000140.1:0-1979 GCA_049670345.1 Ignavibacteriaceae bacterium | reverse complement strand
ATTTCTATCGTTTTCATTTTTAATTACATAAAGAGATTTTAAAGCTCTTTTAGTATAATAATTAATTGAATTTTTTGCATCATCAATAACATTCAATTTTTCGTACAAGGCTTTATATTTATTTACCTGGTTTATTCGTATTCCTTTATTATCGATTACTTTTAACAATGCTTTTCTATCTTCACCCTTTGCTTTTTCAAGTGCTTTAATAAAAAGATAAGTTTTTTTACCTTCCAAAAGATCACCGCCAATCCGCTTTCCAAATTTTTCTTCGTCTGCAGTTATATCCAAAAGGTCATCCTGTATCTGAAAAGCAATTCCAAGGTTCAATCCATAAAGCGCTATACTCTTTATACTTTTTTTATCACCTCCGCCAAGATCTGATCCGATTTCACAGCACATTTTTATCATCGAAGCAGTTTTCATTTTTATCATTAACATGTATTCATCAAGTGATACATTTCTCCGGTGTTCAAACTCTGTATCGAGTCCCTGCCCCTCGCATACTTCAACCAATCCTTTTGTAAATGAGTTTAAAATATCTTTCGAGTTAGTGTTGCAGTCCTTAAGAAGATATTCATAAGCTACTGATAACAAACTATCACCAACTAAAATTGCTGTACTTTCATTATACTTTTTATGAAGAGTTAACCTGCCGCGTCTTTTATCAGCGTTGTCCATTATGTCGTCATGTACAAGCGTAAAATTGTGCAGCAGTTCCACAGCTACAGCAGCATCATATGCAACATCAAATTTTCCTCCAACCGACTTAGCAGTTAAAAGCACTAACAGGGGTCTTAGTCTTTTTCCAGTGCCGCTTATAACGTACGATGAAGGTTCGTACAATGATCTTGGTTCCCGTTTTTTGAAAACACTTTCCAGACGGGTGTTAATTTTTTTTCTTTCTTTCTCATAAATATCAGAAAATTTTTTTTGTTCCGATGGTTTCAATAAAGTAATTCCTTTTTTATCAGTTTGTTATTTCTCAGTTCTTTCAAATTATGTGAGCCTGTTAAGTACATAACTTTACTAATTTCATCAATTATTTTTTTTATATAATTTACAGTTCCTTCCACTCCGGATTTATCAAGTGTTTGCAGGATGTCTCTTGCAGATGCAACAATATCAGCACCGAGTGCAAATGCTTTTGCTGCATCCAAACCGTTTTTAATTCCTCCTGAACCGATTAAAGTAAATTTATAATTTTTCTTCAGCTTAAACACTTCTTTTATACAATATGAGGTTGGAAGACCCCAATCCCAAAAATCATTTTTGTTAGAGGCTTTATTTCTTAAAATTTCGACTCCAGCCCAGCTTGTACCGCCTGCACCGGAAACATCAATTCCTCTTACACCTGTTTCCAATAATATTACTGCAGCTTCTTTAGAAATTCCTGAACCAACTTCTTTTATAATAACAGGAACTCCTAATTTTTTAACTATTATTTTAATTTTTTTTAATAGCCCTGTAAAATTTGTCTCTCCCTCTTTTTGAAGTAATTCCTGCAGCGGATTAATATGTATAACCAGGGCATTAGCTTCAATCATATCAACAAGTTTTTTAGCTGAATCAACAGACTTGAATTGAACAACCTGCGCTGCTCCGATATTTCCAAGCACCGGTATGTTTGGTGCATTTTTCCTCACAATTTTAAATGAGTCAACAAAACTTTTATCCTCAAGTGCTTGTCTCTGGCTGCCAACTCCAATTGGAATTTTTAATTCTTCGGCTGCAATAGCTAACTGTGCATTTATATTTTCTGCTTCGGAAGTTCCGCCAGTCATACAAGAAATAAGAAAAGGAAAATTTATTTTCTTGCCGAAAAACTTACTGCGAAAATTAATACTCGTAATATCAACTTCTGTAATTGCATAATGTTTGAATTCATAATGTTCAAATCCGGTAGATTTTCTCTTAAAAGATACATCGTCTGTGAGACACAGCTCAAGGTGCTCTTTTTTTCGTTTTGATGTTTTACT
>JBATTD010000139.1:0-1722 GCA_049670345.1 Ignavibacteriaceae bacterium | reverse complement strand
CTATTTTCTCCAAGGCTATATTTTTTATCATAATCACCTTCATTTATTTTTGACGCCGTAACTAGGTGTTTTCCAATTTTTAAATCTATGTAGAAGAAAGTATCACCTAATATCCGATATGCATAATTATCAATTGTTAATTTAGGAGCAACTCCATAGGTGTTTGCTAAAGAAGCACCTCCTTCCAGCATGTATAAGAATACTCTACCTTTTCCTTCAGGTATAGCTGGTAACGTTTTTGAAATCTCGGAGTATGTACCGTCATCTCCTATTTCAAATTCTCTCATAACAGCCCCAGCACATCCATAATTTATACAACAAAATAATATCAGCAAAAGCATATATAATACTGAGTATTTTCTTTGCACCACAACCCCCATATGCTATTTGAAAGACTATTATGTTAGTACATCAAAATAAAGAGGATGTATCAGTAATATCCTGTACCAAAGATTTCTGACTCCTTAGACGTGTTACTTTTATGGGGCTATTATGGTCAACTGCCCGATCTGAGTTAGAGCCGTATTTATGTTCGCCTGCGCCCCTCGTTCCAAAGCCATATACTGGCGGGTCATGCCATTGAATGCCTCAAAAGCACCTACATGTCCCTCTTTTGATATTTCGGCACTCCAGACGTTTTCTCCAGACGCACGCTCATCAAGGGTCCAGTTGACATCAACCCAACTGGTCATACTTGCCCCTGCATGCGAGCCGGCAAAGATCAAATCCGCTTTCAGAACGTAGTCTGCGATATCCTCATTTACAATAGATTTGAACAGTGCAGATTTTTCCAACGATTTTTTTACAGCCTCTCTAAACGCTTCAGGCGAAATTGTGACGCTACGTGGATTAATGCCTGTGCTTTGAGCGCCAACCCCCAATGCAACCGTGGCAGGGTGCTGAAAGCCGAAAGATGTCTGTTCAACGACCATGCTATCGACCTTCAGGCTCGCACACCCCACAAACAAAATAAGCAAGGATACGAGACCGATGTGTCGGATCTTAATTAATTTCATGTAGTGTTCCTTAAACTGAATGGAGACGCTCCAATTAAAAAAGCCAAGTTACCCCTTAGTAGGCAACTCGGCTTGTTATGTTAAGATAGTTTGCATTCTACCCAACCTCCCCCAAGATGGGTTTTGCTTTGTATCCCCTTATAGACAGAGAGTTCCTTATATAGTGAGCAATGTGGCCAGAAGAAAAAGAGATGTTTCAGAACGGTAATTGAGGTCATAATTTAAATAAATAGGTTGCAACATTAATAATGTCAAGAAAATTATATACTTATACTACTTTGTGGCATTGGCTGGAGAGATGAATCACTGACCCCTGCCCAAATTTTCTCCCTCCATACAGAACCTATTAATACATTTTCCTTCTATCAAGCGGAGATTAAAGTTGTAAATACGCCAAAAGCACCATTTAATTCGTATTTTTCAGGTCAAGATTTCTAATGAAAAAGAATTAGATGTAGGGTGGGTATTAGATTTTGTAATGATGGAATGTAAAAAACTGTGGTGAATGGGCCGTTTTGAAAAGTACAGATACCTTGCCATAAACACAGGTCAAAGCACCTCAATTTCCATTACATATATCCTATTTCTTACAAAAATGCAAAAAAGGCAAATCCCCGGAAAAGGATTTGCCCTATTGAAAAACGATATCACAGGTTCTTTACCAGCTTCAGAACTCAAGATACATTGCAGAAACATGCAATTCAGC
>JBATTD010000138.1:0-1819 GCA_049670345.1 Ignavibacteriaceae bacterium | reverse complement strand
CCCAAATTTTGGTCTGTTAATTTTTCCAGCGTTTTTATAAATGCTTCGGGATTCCATGTTTCTTTAACGGCATACTCATCTGCTTCGTATTCAAATTTTCGTGAGAGAATATTTCCCAACGGTGATTGTAATACACCAATCAACATCGACCACAAAGCCAGCAATGGTAAAGCGGCTACTTGTGTAATCGATGAAAAACCAAACCATCCTAAAGAATTTTGATAAAGATATGCTATCACAAATAACGTGAGAAAACTTGTTACTGTTCCAATTATAATATTTTTTATAATATGTTTCTTTTTAAAATGTCCGAGTTCATGAGCAATAACTGTTTCAATTTCTTCATTTGAATAGTTATCAATAAGTGTATCACCAAGTATGATTCTTTTTGTTTTTCCCAACCCTGTAAGAGCCGCATTAGCCTTTTTTGTGTTCTTGCTCATATCAAACTTGTAAAGGTTTTCTATTTTTATTCCGGCTTTTAATGCCAGCGATTCAATTCCGTTTTTGAGATCTTTATTTTCTAAAGGAGTTAATTTATAAAAGATGGGTAGTATTAATACAGGAAAAATCTGTGATAGAACAACAGATACAAAAAACATTAATATTGCGAATGGCAGCCACCACATTTCACCAAATTCATTAAGTGTGAAATAAAACATCAACATTATCGGTACGCCGATTACAAGAGAAACTATCAAGCTTTTAATATTCTCCCAAATCCACTTAACAAAAGTTTGATTTGATAAGTTATACTTATGCTCAAGATAAAATCCTGTGTAGTAATTTACCGGCGCAAATAAAAATGAGGCAGCTACACCTGATACCAGAGCAAAAGCAAGAAATACCAGGTATTTATTTTCATAGTAAGATGAGATATAGTTTTCCAAAAGTAAGCTGTATCCGAGCCAGACAAATAGCAAAATAAGTATAAAGCTTAATATAGCTTTAGTTATTCCAATTCCGAGTTTAATGTTGTTATATCTTTTTGCATCCATAGTTGTAAAAATAGTTATATGGGTTTTGGTAAGCAATTTGGTTGAAAAAGTAAATTGTATTTACAGGTTATGGGTCATTACTTAATTTGCTATAATTTGTGAATTTAGTGGCAGTTAATTTTATATGAAGGCTGGTTTATAATTAAATCTGTTCAACAAAATTTTGTTGAACCCATCCAACCTTGCCATCTGCTAATCTTATTTTTACCCAGCTATCCAGCTGGTCTTCAAGATTAACTTTCAGCCCTTCGTGGATAACAAATGCGTCTGTGCTTTGAGGATCGGGAGAGAATTTAACTGTTACAACCTGTTCAACAATTACACCGCTTTTTAATGTTGCCTCACGGTTAACTTTTATAACAAGAAGAGAAATTGAGAATGCTAAAAGGAATACACCTGCAATACCTGAAAAGAAAAATATTTTTTGTTGCTTTACTGTTCTTGAATATGAATACGCACCTGCCACTAAAATGACAAACAAGTATAGAACAAAAACAACATACCCCCAACCATTATCCGAAAATAATCCAAGCAAAGCTTCCCACCAATCAAACAGGAAAAATCTTGGCAGCGGTTGTATTCTATCCACTGTGCTTAGATGTGCGAAGTCGAGATTGTGTTTTACATCTTCATCCGAAGGAGAAATTTCAAGTGCTTTTTCATAATATAGAATTGCGTAACCAATTTTTCCTATTCTGTAATTTGCATTCCCCAGGTTATAGAAGAGAGACGTACCAACATATCCTTCATCAACTAATTTTTTATATTCTTCAATTGCTTTATCAAACGCACCTTCCCTGTAATAAACATTACCCTTCTGC
>JBATTD010000137.1:0-5772 GCA_049670345.1 Ignavibacteriaceae bacterium | reverse complement strand
CAGATCTTTCAAGAATTCTTTCCAGTTGAATTTCTCCCCAATCACCCTGTGCTTTAGTATCACCCTTTAATGCCTTTACAAGATTTTGTGCATCCTGGCTCATCTGAATATTCATTTCCTTTAACGAGGACAACTGCTGTCTTAAGGCTGCGTTTCTGTCTATGCTCTCTTTGTTGGTTTCTTCAACCTTGTTTTCAAAATCTTTAATTTTTTCGCTCAATGGTTTTAATAACTGATCGAGATTAGCCTTATTTTGTTCTGTGAACTTGCTGCTTTTTTCTTCTAATATTTTGTTGGCAAGATTTTCAAATTCTTTTATGAACTTTTCCTGCAGTTCTTCAATCTCACCCTTTTGTTCTGCAAGTTTTTCCTGAAGGTTATCGTAATCAGCTTTAAGAGAAGAGATATCCGAATTGAGTTTGAGAACTTTTTCACGTTCTGAATTCAATTCATTATCTGTTTTATCGTTTTTTTCCTGAAGTAAATTATTTCTTTCTTCAAGTCTGCTTGATTCACTTTTGGAGATGAGTAATTTAACTACCCAGCCAAATAGGATACCAACAACTAATCCGGTTAAGAGATATAAGATTTCCATATCTTTATTTTTTTTGTTTCATTAAAATCAAATAAAAATTCTTGATGCGTTATTCCAAACTACCAACTTCCTTTTCAACTTCTTCCAATATTTCGCAGGATTTTACAAGCTCTTTCATTTTGTTATGATCATTATAAAGTGGTCTGTCGATATCAAGAAATTCAACGTGCCTGCGTATAACCTCTTTTGCTTTTGCAACTCCTTTGCCTGTTTGATGATCGCGGAAATCTAATGCCTGAGCCGCTGCCATAAATTCTATTCCTAAGATGCCGTACGAGTTATCTATAATTTGTGCGTTCTTGATTGCAGTGTTCATTCCCATCGAAACAAAATCTTCCTGATCGGCAGCAGCTGGAATTGATTGAATAGATGCAGGCGCAGAAAGCATTCTTTGCTCAACAATTAATGTATCAGCGGTGTACTGGCTTAACATCAATCCAGAAAACATACCAGCGCCTTTTGTTAAGAATGGTGGAAGTCCAACGCTTAAAGCCGGGTTGTTTAACCTGTTCATTCTTCGTTCACTCATAACACTTACCATAGTAACTGCAGCACTTATCATGTCCATTGGAAGTGCAACAGGTGTGCCCTGAAAATTTGCGCCTGTAAGTGTAAGATCATCTTCGGGAATGAATATTGGATTATCGCCAATTCCATTCAACTCAATTTCTATTTGCTTCCCTGCATAAGCTATAGCATCGTGGGCAGTGCCTATTACCTGTGGAGTAGATCTCATCGAGTAAGCATCTTGAACTTTATGTTTTACTTTGCCTGTTTGAAGATCACTTCCGTTAACACATTTCATTATTGCGTTCGCACTTCTTACAGCACCGGGAAATCCTCTGAGTTGATGAAGTCTTTTATCATAAGGTTTCATATTTGCGTGCAGTGCCTCTAGAGACATCGATGCTGCAATTTCTGCTTGCTTGAGCCATCGATTTATATCATACAATTGAAGAGCACTTATTGCTGTAATGAAGTTGGAACCGTTTATTGTTGAAAGACCATCGCGTGCTTGCAAACCTGGTATTGCTATTCCAGCTTTTTCTAAAGCATCTTTGCCGGGCATTCTTTCCCCGTTATAAAATGCTTCACCTTCGCCCATTAAAAGCAAAGCTATTTGCGACATAGGCGCTAAATCTCCACAAGCTCCAACCGATCCCTTTTCGCAAACAACGGGAGTAACATTTTTGTTAAGCATTTCCATTAATGTTTGAGTTATCTCAGGTCGGCAGCCCGAGTTACCGTGCGCGTGTACATTAATTCTTCCCGCCATTGCACCACGGACATATTCAATCGGCATTGGTTCGCCAATACCTGCAGAGTGATTATAAATAAGGTATTTTTGAAAATCTTTTACCTGGTCATCGTCTAACACTACTTCCGAAAATTCACCAATACCGGTATTGACACCGTACATAATTTCTTTTGCTGCAATCTTTTTTTCGAGCATTGCACGGCATACTTTTATTCTTTCCAGTGCATCGTTACTTAATTCTACTTTTTCATTGACCCTGGCTATCTGCACTACTTTTTCAATTGTTAATCCGTTACCATCAAGAACAATTGCCATTTATTCCTCCGTAAAAAGATGAAATTTTTTGTGGTGAAATTTAAGAATAGAATGTGAGAAAACAGAAAAATTAAAGGATAATTTTAGGATGGTAAATAATTATTGCGTAATTAAAAACTTCCGAGTTATTTGTCACGTTGGTCAAGTCTGATATTCCACTCCATCACGCTTTCCAAATGTAGAATGCCATTTTTAATAAAAGGATCATCCTTAAATGTAATACGAATTTCGCTTTCATTTTTTGCATCATAAATAATAACAATTCGATCATAGTGTATTATGGGACCTGTAATTATAACTTTACCTTTCTCAAATAGTTTATCAACAAATTTAACATGTCCGTCCCAGAAGTCCTGTTTTTCAATTTCTTTTTTTTCATCCCAATTTGGTCCGGGATCGAAAAGTAGTATGAAAGTTTTCTTCAATACTTTTATCCTTCTTCCTTGTATTCAATTTTATTTTTCTCATTCTTTCCAATTAATTTTTTAATCCTGTCATTATTTTCTTTACTTGTTTTAATATTCAGCACAACCCTGCCATTATCATATTTTGTAGAAATAACTACAGCAAGTGAATGAATTTGTGATACGAGTTTTGTCTCCTCTATTGCAATTGATATTTCATCTCCCACAAATGAACATTCAGCAGCATCTATCAGCATTTCATTTAACTTCGAAATGTTAATTCCCTTTTGAGCAGAAATTATTACACTATTTTTAAAAGTGTTTCGAATAAATTCTATTTTACTTTTATCTTTCACTGCATCAACTTTGTTAAAAACTTTTAACTCAATTTTATCTTCACTTCCAAATTCCTTTAAAGTATCATCAACAATTTTCAAATGGTCTTCATAAAAATGATGAGACATATCAATTACATGCAAAATAATATCAGCATCTCTAACCTCATTAAGTGTACTTTTAAATGAAGCAACTAAGTGCGGCGGGAGCTTTCGAATAAAACCGACAGTATCGCTAATCAACATTTTCTGCCTGCCGATCAAATCTAGTGCACGCGTTGTGGAATCGAGAGTTGCAAAAAGTTTATCTTCAGCAAATACATCAGACTTAGTAAGCAGATTGAAGAGTGTGGACTTACCGGCATTTGTATATCCTGCAAGCGATACACGCACAAGATTTTTTCTGTTACTACTTTGCGTACTCCGCTGCGATTCTATTTTCTTTAATTTTTCTTTCAGATGACTGATGCGGTTACGAATTAATCGCCTGTCAGTTTCAATCTGTGTTTCACCGGGACCTTTGGTTCCTATACCGCCGTACTGTTTTGATAAGTGAGTCCAGGCTCTTGTTAATCTAGGTAATAAATATTGTAGCTGCGCAAGTTCAACCTGAGTCTTTGCTTCTTTAGTTTTTGCCCTCAGTGCAAAAATATCAAGTATCAAACCGCTTCTGTCTATAATTTTTCTATTAAATAATTTTTCAAGATTCCGTATCTGAACTGCAGTTAAATCATCATCAAATATTACTAACTCTATATCGTTCAACTCAACAAGCTGTGCAAGTTCCTCCGCTTTTCCTTTGCCAATATAATATGCAGGGTCAAACCGGTTTCTAGATTGAACGATCTTAAAAATAGATTCGGCTCCTGCGGTATCAGCAAGTTCTTCAAGTTCAGATAAATGCTCTTCAACCAGATGTTTACCAGCATCTTTTAGGTTAATTGCAATGAGCATTGTTCTTTCTTTTGTTTTCTTTGGTATTTCTATCATTCTTTTATATCAACCAAATCTTTTTTTGCCGATCTTGCAATTGTCATTTCGATTAACGCTAACAAAAATGCAACCATTAAAAAGTAACGCCACAACTCCGAACCGAATCTCGCCTGTAAAATTAATGTGACAGGATCTTCTCCTTTTGTTATTTTAATATGCGATCCTTTAAAATTGATTTCTTTCAAGTACTCTTCAAAATCATCAACCGAAATATATTTTATATTCGATTCGAGTTGATCAGTATTTACACTAATTGTTTCAAGAAGATCATCACCCGAATAAATTTTATAATTACCCGATAAAAATGTTTTACTATAATTAAGAAAATCCGAGTTGTTCCCGTTAAGATTAATTAAATCTTCACTCCTATCAGGGTGAACAACTTTTATTATCGGCAGAGTTCTTCGGGAAATATTAATATTTAACGGTTCACCTGCAATGTATTCTGCTTCACTTCTGTCTTCTGCGGAAAGATAAACTACAGACTTATAAATTAACGGTGCAAAAATACTTTTGACAGGAAAATCGCTCCAGTCCAATACGGGTGAAACATTAAAAACAAAAATCTTTCCTCTTTCAAAATCATACTCGCTTAAAAACGATGAGCCATCGAGTAAAGAAATTATGCTCTTACCTTTTCCCATCGGAGAAATTTTATAATAACTTTGAATGGAGGGAGATTCAATCTCCTTCTTTTGTTCATCCCTGAAAATATTTTGTAGAAGAAGATGATCGTAGTCAACTTTTTCAAAATCAACTGTTTTATTTGTTTGTTCCGAATTAAATATTAAATCTTTTGCCTGAGGCAAGTTCAATGAATTTAATATTCCCTGAAATCCAGTTAAGTCGGGTTTAGATGACGGAAATAGAATTGACCCACCGCCGTCTGTTAAAAATTTTCTTAATTCATCGGAACGATCAATTCCTTTGGTGCCGATAATTATTACTGCATCGTAGTTGTTTAATTTAATGGTACTCATATTTCCCAAAGGTTTTTCATCAAGTACAATATTTCCATTAGCAGCAACAGATTGTAACGCAAGTTTAACGAATCGCGTATCGTTAATTATATCATAAAGTAAAAGCACCGATATTTTTTCCGGAATAAATATTGAGCTAAATCTTTTGTTATCTATGCTTACTTCGTCATCCTCTATCTCAACAGTAACATCGATAAACCCATTCTCATTAGTTGTTCCTTCAAGCTGAACAATTTTTGCTTTATTCGATGCAAGATCAATACTCTTTTGAGCAGAGCGCTTACCGCCAACAAATAAAGATACAACAAGGTTATTTACCGTTTTGTCCGAGTAGTTGGTAACTGTTGTTTCAAACGAGATTGGTTTTTTTACTTCAAAGATTTTTGTAATCACCTTCAGATTACTAATTGCTATATTGTAAACTTCTTTACCCGAATAATCAAATGAATAAAGCTTAACCTGTTCATTAAGAGTTTGACCTAAATCAGCTAAGTTCTGTTGGATTGCAATTCTAGCTTTTAGAAAATCTGATAGAAGATAAATTTCTTTGTTAAAATTTTTAGATTCCAAAATTAAATTGGAAGCCTTAATTAAAGCTGAATTAATTGTTCCGCTTGCGTGAGATATATTTATGTTTTTCAATTTTTCTACAACCGAATTAATATTTGTAGTAACAGGTACCTCTCCGTCGGTATCTCCCGAAACAAGAATTAATCCAGCTTCGTCTCCTTCTTCAAAATTACTTAACAATTCTTTAATCGTTTGTTCTGCCTGATTAATATACGAACCATTCTGATCTACTACCGACATGCTGAACGAATCGTCCAGGATAAACAACGCGGTTGTTTTTGCAGCCGAAGTTGTCCCACCGATACTAACACCTTCCAGAGTG
>JBATTD010000136.1:0-8487 GCA_049670345.1 Ignavibacteriaceae bacterium | reverse complement strand
TGGTAATTGTGTGGAATGATCTGGCAAAAGGGAGCAGGGAATATGCAGCAGGACTGGTTGCCCTCAACTCAATCTTCCAGGTACTTTTCTTTTCTGTTTATGCTTACCTCTTTCTTACCGTAATACCAGGTTGGCTGGGGATTCAAACTTTTACTGTAGATATAACCATAGGACAGATTGCAGAAAGTGTTCTCATATATCTTGGTATACCTTTCTTTAGCGGAATGATTACTCGTCTTGTTCTTCTTAAATTAAAAGGTAAAGACTGGTACGAAAGAAAGTTTATTCCTAAGATTAGTCCGGTAACACTAATAGCATTACTCTTTACAATAGTTGTAATGTTTTCACTAAAGGGCGAGTATATTGTTAAGATTCCGCTTGATGTGGTTAGAGTAGCAATTCCGCTTGTTATTTATTTTCTGATCATGTTTTTTGTTTCTTTTTATCTCGGTAAAAAGATCAGGACAGATTATGCAAAAACTACTTCGCTATCATTTACTGCCGCAAGTAATAACTTTGAGCTGGCTATAGCGGTTGCGATTGCAGTCTTTGGAATAAACTCAGGTGAAGCGTTCGCTGCGGTTATTGGACCATTGGTAGAAGTCCCGGTTTTAATCGCTTTGGTGAATGTCTCGCTAAGGTTACGTGAAAAATATTTTAATTCTGTCGCTCCGATATAGTTCTAGGAATCCGGTTTAAATGGCTCAACTATCCCATAATTTTCTTCTCTAAATTGTATCTTACGATATGTCATCTAAAATTAATTTTATTAACGAAAAAGCAATTCCTATTCAAGACGATCAAACAATTCTTGAAGCATCGCTTGAAGCAGGTATTCCTCATTATCATGTTTGCGGTGGAAATGCAAGATGTTCTACGTGCAGGATAGTTGTTCAGGAAGGTGAAGAAAATCTTTCCCCTCCGAATAAGGCAGAGTTAAAATTAAGAGAACGAAAAAAGTTCCCGGAAAAAGTTCGTCTTGCCTGCCAGACCAAAGTGATAAAAGCTGATGTTACGATTCAGAGAATAATAAGAGATGAAACGGATCTCGATCTTTATGTTTACGGCAGTGACTGCGAAAATATTCAAACAGTCGGTGATGAAAAAGCGATGGCACTTTTCTTTTTGGATATAAGAAACTTCACACCCTTTATAGAACAACATCTTCCGTTTGATGTTATACATATAATAAGACGTTTAAACATTATGTTTAATGATGTAATCGTTGAGCATAAGGGAAAAATACTTGAGTATGCCGGTGACGGATTTTATGCGGTCTTCGGTTTTGATGAACCAATTAAAGAAGCGGTTAACAATGCCTATACTGCTGGCAAACAAATTCTTGATTCGCTTATCGGGCTGAACGAAAACTATATTACCAAATACTTTGATCATAAAATTGATGTTGGCATTGGTTTACATTCAGGAAAGGTTATTGTGGGTAAAACCGGGATCAAAGATTATAATCCATACACAGTAATGGGTTTCCCTGTAAATGTTGCGGCAAGATTAGAGGCTGCAACAAAAGAACTGAATAATAATTTTATCGTTTCCGATTATGCTTATAAATTTTTGAACGAAAACAACAATGCACCAGAAAAACAGATAAAACTAAAAGGAGTAACCGAACCGTTTTGCGTTAGGTTGATGGGGAGGAGCTATAACTATTAACCAGGAATCTGCCCCTCCTTTAGCTGGGTTACACAAATCAACGCGAATGCTTCCCATTAATAACCAGCCCAACATCTTTACATTGCTCGCATTCAAACTGCAAAGTAATGTGATTAATACCGAATTTGTTTTTTAGTAGATTTTCAATCTTATCACCAAGCTTGTTGCTTTTACTTATCATCATATCGGGCACATCAATATGTGCTTCAAGGTGAACATCACTTTCTCCCACCGTCCAGATATGTACATGGTGAATGTTTTCCACTTCGTCTAATTCTTCCACTGCAGATTGTATCTCGTTAATAGAAATATCGGGAGGAGCGCCTTCCATCAAAACGTGCATTGCTTCAAATAAAATTTTATAACTTTCTCTAGTTATATAGATGGAAATTAATATTGTCAGTACGGGATCAATCCAGTAGATGTTCCATAATACTATCGCCAGTCCGCCTGTTATTACTGCCACTGATGATACAGCATCACTAAGAAGATGAAAGTAAGACGACCTGATATTCATGCTCGTCTTTGCATCCCGCTTTAGTAATAATGTGCCGGCTATGTTTGCAGCTAATCCTATTGACGCAACAACCGTCATCAAAACACCTTTAATCGGCTCCGGATGCTGGAAGCGTAACACTGCCTGGTAAATAAGGTAAACGGAAATTGCCACTAAAACCGATGAGTTAATTACAGCCGCTAATATTTCAGCACGTTTAAAACCAAAAGTATGCTTTGGTGAATTGTCTCTTCCTTTAAGTTTTATAGCTATATAGCTTATAATAACCGAAATAGCATCACTAAAATTATGCAGTGCATCTGAGATTAATGCAAGGCTTCCGGATATTATTCCCCCTATGATTTCCGCAACAGTGATGAGAACATTTAAAATAACTGTTATAAGAAGTCTTATCCCCGTAGAAGAATGTGTGTGTTTGTGAGCCATAGAAAAATTAAATCATATACTTTGCCATTAAATATAATAAGTAATTAGATTACGATTCTATATAATTTTGAAAAGTGTCCTAATTTCTATGTGTCATCCTGAACTCGATTCAGGATCTTTTTTTATCGATGTGATTCTGAAATAAACCTGCTTGCCGAATGTTCAGCAGGCAAGTTCAGTATGACAGAGAAGGAATATCAATAAAAACTAAATTGGTTATATTTAATTTCATAAGTAAAAATAGTTGGGTTTATGATTCTTGAAGTTTTAAAACATGCAATTTTAATAACCAGCTTCGTATTTGTAATGATGCTTTTAATAGAGTACATCAATGTGCAAACTCATGGAAGCTGGCAAAACAAATTAAAGAAAACCAAATTTGGGCAATATGCATTAGGAGTTTTTCTGGGTGCAATTCCTGGTTGCCTTGGTGCCTTTACTGTAGTTTCTCTTTACTCGCATGGTGTAGTTAGTTTTGGGGCTCTTGTTGCAACAATGATAGCAACAAGTGGTGATGAAGCTTATGTTATGCTTTCTCTGTTTCCTCTGAAAGCAATCCTGCTCATTGTTATCATTTCGGCAATTGGATTTTTAGCAGGCTATTTAACAGACAAATTTTATAAAGGTCAGGGGAGGTTAATAGAAAAGTTTGTACATCCATTACAATTGCACGAGGAAGAACTCGGTGACCAACATCCAAAAGGTTATATCTTAAAACAATTAAAGAAAATAACTATTGAAAGAGTATTATTATTAAGCATTTTAAGTTTATTCCTTACGTTAATATTGTTGGGTACGATTGAACCTTATGAATGGAACTGGGTTAGAGTAACTTTATTAGCAGGGACTCTGTTTGCTTTGTTCGTTGTAATAACTGTTCCCGATCATTTTTTAGAAAAGCATCTTTGGGAACATGTTTTGAAACGACATTTACTAAGAATTTTTCTATGGACGTTTGGTGCCTTGCTGGTTATCCATGTTCTTGGAAATTATATTGATGTGGAAGCCTGGATTCAAACCAACATGTATATTGTACTGATTATTGCTGTACTAATAGGTATCATTCCGGAATCAGGGCCCCACCTGGTTTTTGTTACTTTGTTTGCAAGTGGTTCAATTCCATTCGGAATATTACTTGCAAGTTCTATTGCACAGGATGGACATGGCGCTCTTCCGCTGCTTGCAGTTTCTAATAGAGCATTTATTACATTAAAAGTTATCAATATTATTGTTGCCTTTGCAGTGGGTCTTACAACACTTCTGCTTGGGTTTTGATTTGAAGCAGCCTAAACTTACAATCTGGAATGAGAAAAATTATAAACCTAAGGGGACTATTTAATTCTCAGAACCTTATAAGACAATGGTTTCCTTTTTAAATGAAAAGCCAAAAGTTTCCATTTCTTCCAAAATAGGTTCGTACATTTCTTTTGTCGATGGTATGCGTACGCCTTTACTTGTAATTTTCCCTTCCAAAATTAGCTTTGCAGCGATAGCCGGTGGTAAGGAAACAGCACTTGCCATGGCAGAATCACCATAAGGAATACCCTCATTCAGCATACTGGAAATTCGTTTTTCTTTTCTATCAGGAAAATCAACAATCATTTCGTTGTGAACAATTATCATATCTTTTTCATGTGGTTCGTACGCCATTTTTTTCAGCATTAGGTCCACAAGTAGATTAGAGTTTGTGCCGCTGTTTATTGATATCTGAACATTATCAAATATTCCGAGCCAATCTAATTTTTTAACAAAATCATCATTAACATCCAGTCCTATTGATTTTGCGAATTTAATTTTTATATCTTCTGTAGTTGAAGAGCCAATGAGATTAGCAATATATTGGCTATATGTTGTGTTTTCAAAATCCTTTTCTTGGGTATTCTCAATCAATTTTATTTTTAAGAGATTTGTCATCGTGTTGCAATAACCGGAATACCGCAGTAATCCTTTGTAGATGGAAATATTTTCATCCAATCCGAATTCTTTTAAATAACGGGTGCTGTCACTGCTGGGATAAGTTTCAAATGTTCCAATACCGTGAACATCAACTATTCTATGATGTTCAAATTTTGCTGGTGCTTCAATTACTTTTCCATTTACCTGGTAAGTAGCCGGTGATACTGCTGAACGCATAAGTCCATTTGGATCCCATGAGAATTTATATCCCCATGGATTGCGATTATGCTCAAACGAAGGCAGACCTGCCCCGTAGGAATCAATTTTTGTTATTTTTCCAGCCATAGAATGCACTTCATCAATCATTTGTTTTAAACCCATATTGTCGAGCCCCGGGTCTTCACCAAGTTCTGTAAGAATAAGTGTCTCTTGTTTTTTTGCTTCTTCATCAAAACACTCAATTCCGGGATGTTTAAAGTCTGTTGTTATCATCGGAGTTTTGTGTTTCAGACATAGTTCAGCAACTACTGTGTGACACGATCTGGGTATCATCACAACAACAATATCAACTTCCCTTATTATTTTTTCCAAAGCATCAACCTGGTCAATTGTCCAACTGACTGGAGAACCAAGCTGTCTTCCTGCAATTATTTTCTCTGCTTTTGAAACGGTGCGCGTTGCAACAATAACTTCATATTTGCAGATATCAATAAAATAATTAATCATTGGTTTTACTACATACCCTGCACCTAAAACTGCTACTTTCCCCATCATTAATCCTTTCTTTTAATTATTTAAGTTTGGTTGTCAATGATCTATAACATAATACTAAACACGATATTACGTTCATTCATATGAATAAGCAATTATTGAATATCGCTTTAACCTCAAAATAATGTTTATTGTTATTCTTACAAAACATGGGCGCAAGGGTTTTTCGGAACAAAGCCTCCGGAGGAGGAGGATAAGTTTAGTGGGAGGGTAATCCGATTGGAAATATTCCGGATTGATGATTAAGTTGAGATATCATTTTATTAACGGAGTGAAAAATTAAAGATAAAATAAAAATAGACATACAACACTTTCACGGCTGCCCAAACTCCCAGGAAATGATTAAAAGAATGAAAGAAGCAATAAAAGGTAGCGAAGAAAAAATTGAGTATAACGAAGTTCTTGTAGTGAGTAATGAGCTGGCTGAAAAATTAAAATTCAGAGGATCACCCACTGTACTGATTAACGGAGAAGATATTGAGGGAAGGGAAGCACCGGAATCGGCTTCTTTAAACTGCAGAGTTTATGAAAATGGACTTCCTGCAGTTGAAGAAATACGTAAGAGGATTTTTGACAATCTGGTTTGAGATAAATATTGAATTACTAATTGCAATACTTTACCGTATCGATTGATACCCGTCAATAACCCCATCTTTTGATAACACTATTTGCCAAAGCTGGTTTCTTCTTGCTCTAAATGTTCCTGCAAGGAATAACAAATAATACTTCCACATTCTGTAGAATCGTTCGTTGTATTTGTCT
This sequence comes from Ignavibacteriaceae bacterium, assembly GCA_049670345.1. Classification (GTDB taxonomy): domain Bacteria; phylum Bacteroidota; class Ignavibacteria; order Ignavibacteriales; family Ignavibacteriaceae; genus BMS3ABIN03. The sequence goes on along the minus strand of JBATTD010000136.1, from coordinate 2,444 downwards.
TTTATTTTATCATAGTTGTTATCAAAATTATTAAACCAGCTCATTAAAGTTTTCTCATAGTCAGTGCCGAAGTTATGCCAATCTTCCATAATAAATAAATTTTCAATTGCTTTACCTAATTGTTCAATTGATGGTAGCATACCATCGGGGAAAATGTATTTATTCATCCAGGGATCAGCAGCTTTTTCTGATACTTTGTTTCCGATGGTGTGCAAGAGGAATAGCCCTTTATCATTTAAGCATTTGTTAGCCACTTCAAAATATGTCCTATAATTTTTATAGCCAACATGTTCTATCATTCCTACCGAGACGATGCAATCAAACTTTTCATTAATGTCTCTATAGTCCTGAAGACGGAATTCTACCAGAAGACCTTTACATAATTCTTTACCAAGAGCAAGCTGCTCCTTCGAAACAGTAATACCAACAACCGTTACATCGTATTTTTCAGCAGCATATTTGCCGAATGCTCCCCATCCGCAGCCGATATCCAGCACGCGCATACCGGGTTTCAGGTTAATTTTTCTGCAAATCAGTTCGAGCTTATTTTCCTGTGCCTCATCAAGCGAATGAGCCTTTTTCCAATATGCGCAGCTATAGTTCATTCTTTTATCAAGCATATTTTGGAAAAGATCATTCCCAAGGTCGTAATGTTTCTTACCGATATTGAAAGCTCTTTGGGGAGATTGAAGATTTATAATCTTTGCTATAAGAATATAATAGGTGATAGAAAAATTTCGCTTTAATTTTTCATCCAGCTTTGCACGGATAACTTTACAGATCAACTCATCTATTTGTGCACAATCCCACCATCCATCCATATACGATTCGCCAATACCCAGCTCAACTTTTACTAATGCTCGTTTATAGAATTCTTTGTTATGAACCTGAATGTCCCACGGATTGTCCCCGTTTACTTCGATACCAGCAAGAGCAAAAATTTCCCCTACAGTTTTTTCAAATTTATTTGAGCTCATGGTGTGCCTCTTTAAACAATATAAAATTATTTAAATGAAATTCAACAATGAATCAAGATTTGAAAATTATGCTGTTGCACCTCCGCAGCTGGAACCCGCACCTGCTGTACAACCGTAACAATGCTGCCCGGTTACTATTCGCCTGTTCTCAATTAATGTTACATCAAAATCTTTTATATGGGATGGTGCACCGTGATCCATATTCATTTCAAGCATCTGGTTGAAATCACAATCGAACAATTGCCCGTCCCATCCAATTGATATCATAGATCTGCACATTACATTTGAAGCTGCAACCGGGTTAAAAGAATCCACGAGCTTTTGCATATAAGCATCATAATTTCCTGACTGAACAAGGTAATCTAAAAAACGGCTGATGGGCAAATTTGTGATTGTAAATAGATTATCGAATTTAATATCAAAATTATTTTTCAGTTCTCGCTTATAATCCTCCTCAAGTTCTGTTTGAGAAGGAGGAAGGAACGCGCCTACGGGATTGTAAACAAGATGAAATTTTAATTCCGGGTCTTGCATACCATATCCAAGCGAATTAAGTTTTTTCATAGCAGCAATTGATTTATCAAAAACTCCGTCTCCTCTCTGCTTGTCAGTAAATGATTTTTTATAATACGGCAAAGATGAAACAATTTCCACTTTATGATTTGCCATGAATTCAGCATAATCTTCAAAACCATTTGTTTCCAAAATTGTAAGATTAGATCTGACTATGACATGGCGATTAAGTTTTTTAACTTCATCAACAAACCATTTGAAATTCGGGTTCATTTCCGGAGCCCCGCCTGTAAGATCAACAGTCGGGATATCATGCGCACTAAGAATATCCAAACAATCCTGCATCGTATCCTTTGTCATTATTTCTTTTCTATCTGGCCCGGCATCAACGTGGCAGTGTTTGCAAACCTGGTTACACATCTTTCCAAGATTTATCTGAAAGGTTTCTATTTCGGTAGCTTTTAAAGGACCTTCACCAATCAATTCAAATTTATCATCAAAATGCGGGAAGTCTCCTTCGTTATTTATAATTTTTAACTGCTCGTTTGCCAGAGCAAGGTTTTCCCCAAATGCTTTCATACTTTTATGTCGTGCCTGCATTACCATCCTAAAGATAATTTCTTTTACATTGTTAGTTTTTCATTTACATTTTTCATCTGCACACCGTGAACTAAAGATGCCCCGCCGCGTATAGCACTTGCCACATGAACAGCTTCCGTCATCTGTTCGAGATCCGCTCCTTTTTCAAGGCTTGCCTCTGTAAATGCATCTATACAATAGGGGCACTGTACCGCATGGGCCACTGCTAAGGCAATCAAAGCTTTTTCTCTTTCACTTAGTGCTCCGGCTTTAAATACAGCACCGTACCACTCGCTGAATTTTTTCCAGAGCTCTGGAGCTCCTTCGCCTATTTCTCCAAACTTTAATAAGTCTTTCGGGTTATAATAAGTATCC
>JBATTD010000135.1:0-3426 GCA_049670345.1 Ignavibacteriaceae bacterium | reverse complement strand
TTTAACTTTTGGAACGATTACTTCTATCTGGGGATCTATCCACTAGTTGGGTATAAAGTAACTCCTAAGTTTTCGGTTGGTGGTAAACTTGGTTATGCTTATTACAGTATAAACAATACAGATCTTAATTCTCATAATTATGTTGGTAGTCTTTTTGCGAGATATCGTATAGTTCCACAATTTTATCTGCATGGAGAATTTGTGTATTTCAGTTACAAAAGACAAACTTTTACAAATCAGAAACTTGGGACTGAAAGATTTTGGGTACCGTTATTACTTCTTGGAGGAGGTTTTGCGCAAATGGTAAGTCCCAATGTTTGAGTTTTTGTCGAAGTCCTTTTTGATGTAATATAAGACTCAAATTCTCCGTATGAAAAATGGGATCACTTCGTTAACTTTGACTGACTGTTGAATGTTTGTCTTAAAGTTAGTAAGAAACCGGGGTGCATCCTTTTTGTTTATACACTTTGTCGATATCCGCTTTTTCCTGTTTTCATATTCATCAAAATATTCAAGATGATAAAATTTACCCCTTTTAAATAATATCATAATTATGCTCCTTTCGTTCTCCGGAGCATAAAAAGTGTTAAGTCATTTGTTCAGTAAATCACTTAACGTTTTCTTAACAGTCTGAATTAGATTAGGATTGGTTTTTATAAAAGTTTCGATTTAGATACAGTAGGATAATTCATTATGTCGGGGTGGGGAGATTCGAACTCCCGACCTCTTCGTCCCGAACGAAGCGCGCTAACCTGGCTGCGCTACACCCCGTAAATAAATTTAACAATGAATGAAAATTTTACAGAGCAAATTGATACTTTTATCAGTGAAAATCAAATTTACATCATATTTATCCGGCATGATTTTAGTATAACATATTAATACGAGTAATAATTAGACTTTTTTCATTTTACTTGATTTTGTTGTATTTATATAAAATTTGTAATATCTTTAATAAGCTGGTTTAGCTGATATTGGCTAAATCTTGATAAAATAAGAAGATGAGCCATTATTATTTCATAACAATGCAGTGAGAAGAATTTATGAAAAAACTATATACTATTTTTGCGGCTGCTGCAACATTACTATTAATGAGTAATGTTTTCGCACAATCCAGATATGTTGCCGAAGATGCGTGGGGATTGGGCTTTGGTTTTACATATCCAAGATACATATCGATAAATGATGCCGTTGTACAAGGCTCGGGATTTTATGGCGGACATCTTACAATTCAAAAAAATGTTTCAGAACATGTTGGAGTTAGATTAAGAACCTCTTATAACCATGTGGAAGCTACTTATCAAGTAGCTCCAAAAGTTGGCGAAGTAGTTACAAATGATATGATAACTGGTGATATCGGAATTTTATACTATTTCGCTCCTTGTGAACCATGGTCTCCATATGTTTTAGGCGGTGCCGGTGTAAACTATTATAAACCGGTAAATGCATTATCTCCGAGTTTGGATAATGAATATACTACAGACGGGCAATACTCATTAGGTGCGGGCACTGAAATTAGGATTGGTGATAATTGGCGGGTAAAACTTGAAGTTGCTTATAATATGGTTTGGAGCAGTAATATTGATGGTAATTTCGGACCAAGCAATGGGCTAATTGGTGGAACTGCAAACGATACCTGGGTTAATGCTGATTTTGGTTTACTTTACTACTTCAGCAAAGGCGAACCCTCAAAAATATGCCAGCTATATACAGGTATTGCAGGAGCAGTCGATTATGATAGAATTGAAGATATTGTTGGAAGATATCAAACAGAACCAACCGAATTTGATTACAACAGAGTTGAAGATATAGTTAAAAGATATTCACAAAGAGCTGTTGAGGATAAATGGACACTTCTTGGTGTTAATTATGATTTCAATAAAGCTACACTAAGACCGGAAGCTTATCCAATACTCGACAATGCTGCAGAAATTCTGTTAACTCATCCTCAGGTAAATGTAGATATTGTTGGTCATACAGATCAGGTAGGATCTGATAATTACAACGATAAACTTTCACTACAGAGAGCTGAATCTGTTAAAAAATACCTTATTGCCAAAGGAGTTGATTCAAGCAGGTTAAATACTGTTGGTAAAGGCAAGAGAGACTTACTCTTTAAGGAAAACGATCCTACAAGCAGATTCTACAACAGACGGATTGAGTTTAGAGTTAAATAATATATTGTGTTGATTACCTAAAGCAATTGGGATCTCTGAAATATGGGATCCCTTTTTTATTTTAAATTGCATTGTCTTTAAATCTTTCAATTAATTTTTGCAAACCATCTTTACTTTACTAAAATTTTAATTTATGTTTGGAACATATTAATTAACCTTTTAATCTATCCGGAGAGGTGGAAAAGGATGAAAATAAAATCAACAAAGAAATAGGATACCTCCAAGGAATTTTTCCAAGGAGGATTTTTTGTATATGAACGAATCATTTAAAATAGTTGATAAACAAGGATTAGACAGAATTCTAACACGAATTGCCCACGAAATTCTTGAAAAAAATAAAGGTTCGCAGAATCTTGTATTGATTGGAATGCGAACGAGAGGTGAATTCCTTGCAAAGAGAATACACGAAAAGATAAAATTAATAGATAATGTTGATCTTCCACTGGGAGTACTTGATGTAACTCTGTACCGCGACGACTTCAGAACAAGAATGAAGCAGCCCGAAGTTTCGGTTTCCGATATTACTTTTGATATTAATGAGAAAGATGTGATACTAATTGATGATGTTTTATATACCGGTCGGACTGTAAGATCTGCATTAAATGCATTAATGGATTTCGGGAGACCGTCATCTATACAATTATCTATTCTTGTCGATCGTGGTCATCGTGAATTACCAATTCGTGCAGATTATGTTGGTAAGAATATTCCCACTTCTCAAAACCAGGAAGTTAAAGTGAAGATGGTAGAAATAGATGAAGAGGACGCCATATATAACGTAGACATTAATAATAAATAATATATTAAAAATGCCATTATCCAGCAGACATTTACTCGGTTTACAAGGCGTTCCTAAAGAAGATATTCAATTGATACTTGATACGGCAAATACATTTAAAGAAGTACTTGCCAGACCGATAAAGAAAGTGCCAACCTTGCAGGGCAAAACAATTGTTAATCTGTTTTACGAAAGTTCTACCCGCACAAGAATTTCATTTGAGCTTGCAGAAAAAAGATTATCGGCAGACACAGTCAATTTTTCTCTATCATCAAGCAGTGTTAAAAAGGGTGAGAGTTTAAAGGATACAGTAAAGAATATTGAAGCAATGAAAATTGATATGATTGTCATAAGGCATTCTGCTGCTGGTACACCATTCTATTTAACTAAAATTTGCGATGCTAACATCATTAATGCAGGTGACGGAACCCATGAACATCCGACACAAGCATTGCTGGATATTTATTCTAT
>JBATTD010000134.1:0-2235 GCA_049670345.1 Ignavibacteriaceae bacterium | reverse complement strand
GATATTAACATTTTTTAACAAAAATTAACAGCACATTAACACATTTTTAATCGTCATAATACTAAATTAGAATAGTAAAGTATAAACAAAATTAAAGGAGTGTAAAATGTTTGAATTAAAAGCTTCCGTAAAGATTATTCTCCCGGCAATAGTTATTTTTATGCTAAGCTCATCTGGTTTTGCCCAGGAAAATCTGAAGGATAAATTAAGTAAGATAGAAGGTCATGTCGATAAGATAACCATCAGTGCCGGTGGCGAGGAATTTACTTTTGAGGGTGAAGAGGCAGAAAAACTGTTTACAAAAATGCAATCACATAAAAAAAATTCTAACACTTATTTGGTAAATATAGATGAAGAAGGAGGAGAAGGGACAAAGAAGATAATTATTAAATCTGATGGCGACCTTGAGGAAGTTTACAAATTTAATACTCATGAAGGTGACCATCATGTTTGGTTTAGTGATGAAGGTAATTTGCAAAGTTTGGATAAGAATATAAAAGTGGAAATTGAAGACGGCAAAAAGAAAGTAACCATAACCACTAAAGAAAACGGAGAAGAAAAAACAGAGATCTATGAAGGAGAGGAAGCTGAAGAATATCTTGATAAAATGAAATCGGAACATGGGCACGAAATGCTAATCGAAATTGATGAAGACGGTGAACATAAAAGGATGAAAAAAATAATCATCGAAAAGAAAGAGACAAAAGATAAAAGCCATAAATAGTATCTTCCTCCACGAAGACAGCGCCCTTACAAATAGGGGCGCTTTTTTTTATTTAAATTTTTTTCTAATAACGTAAAATAAATCTCTTTCCATAATTTTTCTTATCTTTAGAATCAAATTATACCAACTACCAGTTAAACATATATTAATTATTTCTATGCACAATTCTGAACCCCAAAGCCGATACCGCGGGATGGTTTATTCTTATTCGAAGGACAGACAAAAATTAAAATTCGCTTACTTTCTGCTCTCAACAGGATTTGGTATTTTTTTGCTTACTCTGATTGGCGCAATGGATGGTGTTTCCGAATGGATTGATTATTTTTTATTAGACAATCTTGGCTACACAAATAAGTGGAGCAAGACTTACGGTTCATCATTATTTGTTCATACATTAAAAGATTTATCTGCATTGGGCGGAAAGGTACTTCTTTTTATAGCTACTACTTTTACAGTTGTTTATTACACAATCCGAAAAGAAAAAAAATTATTGTGGAAGTTTTTGATGGTTATTAGTGGCGGTTCGTTTTTATTATTGGTTATAAAAATGGTTTTTGCTGAAGATGTACCCTACGAACCGATAGACTTGTTGGTAAGCAGTGTTGCAACATATCCAAGCGGACACGCATTTATGGCAATGTTATTTTATTTAACTATTGCTGTCTTCCTTACACGTAAGCAAAGAAGAAGTGAGGTTAAAGTTTATACTTTTGTTTTTACTTCCATCATTATTTTTCTTATTGGATTAAGTAGAATTTTAGGTGCTCAACATAATTTAACAGAAGTTTTAGCAGGATGGTCTTTAGCTATAATATGGCTTTCCTGCTGTTGGTTGTTAGAAAGATTTATTAAAATAAATTACAAGTGGGACATTTGATACAATACGGTTGCTACTAATAAGTAAAATGCTTAATAGGTTCTCCTTTTTCTCCTATCTCTGTCATTGCTTCAATTCCAATCTCCAAATGAAGCTGTGCGTACTTTTCCGTTACAGCTTTATCCGATTCTTCTGTTTTAACTCCTTCAGGAATCATCGGTGTATCCGAAACCATTAACAAAGCACCTCGCGGTATCTCGTTAACCAAACCGACAATAAAAAGCGTTGCCGTTTCCATATCGATAGCAATGGTTGAAAGTGTTTTTAAATAACTCTTAAACTTTTCGTCCCATTCCCATACCCTCCTGTTTGTGGTATAGACCACTCCGGTCCTGTATTCCAAATTTCTCGCTGCTATTTTATCGGACACAAATTTATGAAGTTTAAATGAAGGCAGTGCAGGAACTTCAGGTAGTTTGTAATCATTGCTGGTACCTTCGCCTCTAATTGCAGCTGTTGGAAGAATATAGTGCCCTATTTCCGAAGAATCTTTTAATCCGCCGCATTTTCCAAGAAAAAGAACACCTTTCGGATCGCGCGCTGAAAGCAGGTCCATTATAGTAGCAGCATTGGCAGAACCCATACCAAAGTTAATTATAGATAAACCATCGGCGTTAGTAGCTGTTTGAAAAGG
>JBATTD010000133.1:0-4479 GCA_049670345.1 Ignavibacteriaceae bacterium | reverse complement strand
CAGATAGACTATCTTGTTTTTCATATGTCCGAATCAAACCCATTAATGCTGAGTAATTATCAGTCATGCTCAGAATGGAAGTAAATGATAATTGTGCTCCAATAAAGTCATAATTACTTAATTGCTCCCAGCCATCATTTAATTGTTCTGAAATTGCTCTTGGGCAAATCTTTTGAAACAATGATTTTCTTCCATAATAATAATGTGCCTGATGATCATTATAAAAATAATCTGAATTAGTAAGAAATGAATAATATTCCTTCAAAGTATTATTTAAATTAAGTCCATAACTCTTTGGAAATTCACCAGTTAGATAATATTCTTTAAACTTAGTAATTCCATAATTATCAATTAAATATTGTATGAAAGAACCAGCAAAAATATAAGAAATACTCGATGCTTTGCTGTAGAAGCCAAATTTTGATAATAAAGACTTCATATCAACATCATATCCTGAATTATACGCTAAAGCAGCCATAAAATGGATAGAATTGTCATTATAATTTCCATCGGCAGCTTCTGCAATACCTTCAATCAACATTGGATTTAAACCTGAAGCAAGTTTTAATATCCCCGTCCCGAATTTTGCACTGAAGCAATGAGCAAGTTCGTGTTTTAGTGTCTGCTCCCAATTCTTTATCGATATATATATCTGATTTAACCATGGTTTTGCTACATCAGCATTACGCGAACCAAATAATTCCTTTTTCTGATCATTGTCATAAAAAATAAATGAGTGTATCTTTTCTTCTAACTTAACTTCAAAATATTTTTCTAATTCCTGGTAATAATATTCATGGTTTAAGGTAAGCATTTTTATTTTTTGTGTGTCAATTCTTTTATCTAAATGAATAACAAAGTGTTCTGTAATAACTGATTTAGAGAGCGCGTTTTTTAAACTTCCGAATGTAGTGGAAAATCCTAAATTGGGTGAAAGAAGGAAAAATGCAACGGGTATAAAAAGTACTTTAACTATAAAGGATATCAATCGCTTCTTTTTATCTCTTTTTAATCTAACAATTGCTGAAATGATCCAGCCAAAAAAGAGTAGATTTAAAAATCTGTACAAAATTAATTTACCCGAAACAGAAATTCCTTCGTCATAAATAGTTCCCGGGAAAAAACCAATGAAAGGATTGAAAACATAAACCTGAGGGTTAAAGTAAATTTCATAAGCAATAATCATTAATATTCCAAAGCAAAGCATAAAAAGCAGAACAACACGGAATCTATTAGCAATCAGTACTGAAATTAATCCTAAAGAAATACCTATAACGATAGACGGACAAGTGATAACAATATAAAATAGTAATCCATCTGTGAAGGAACAAAATCCGGAATTAATGGAGTTAATTACAGAAACGGAAAATGGTATTATAAGCAAGAGTGTGAGAGATTTAAATAATTCAGGGATGAAACTTCTATCTTTTTTACTAAAATTTATTTCGTAAAAATATATGGTGTAAATTCCCGATAAAAGAATAATTAACAACGAATTAATTACTGAAAATTCATAACCAAATACGTTTGTCAACGGTAATTTAAGAAGGGCAAGATTAACGAGAAGTAAAATAAGAAGATAAAAACTGAGATAATTTCTCCCTGTAAAAATATTTTTCATATGTTTATAATTGTTTGTTTTTGTCAGATTAAAATTCTTTTCCCGAAACTCTCACTATATCAGCACCAAGACTGCTTAGTTTTTCTTCTATTCTCTGGTAACCTCTATCCAAATGATAAACTCTGAGAACTTCTGTTGTGCCTTTAGCAGCTAATCCTGCAAGTACTAATGATGCGCTTGCTCTCAAATCCGTTGACATAACTTTTGCGCCGTTTAGTTCTTTCACACCTTTAATTATTGCAATGTTTTCATTTACTAAAATATTTGCTCCTAATCTAACAAGTTCAGGAACATGTTTAAACCTGTCAAAATATATTGTGTCGCATACAGTTGATTTTCCACCAGCGAGAGACATGAATGCAGTCCATTGCGCCTGCATATCTGTTGGATATCCAGGAAATATAGAAGTGGAAATATTGGTAGGTTTTATTTCTAAATCAGATGCATCCAGCACAATTTTTTCTTCTGCAACTTCAACTTTGCATCCTGCTGATTCTAATTTTAATAGGACTGCCTTAAGCAAACTGGTATCAACATTTGTTAAAGTTATATTTCCATTTGTCATCGCTGCGGCAATTAGCAATGTACCTGCTTCAATCCTGTCGGGAATTGTCTTTATCTCAACGGGACTCAGTTCATCCACTCCTTCTATCGTAACGGTTTTGGTTCCCTTGCCTTCAATCTTTGCACCCATTTTTATTAAAAATTCCACCAGGTTTGTAATCTCAGGTTCGGTTGCCGCATTGTTGATTACGGTCGTACCTTTTGAAAGAACAGCAGCCATAATTGTATTGCCTGTTGCACCTACGGAAGAAAGATCAAAAGATATGTTTGCGCCATTTAGCTTTTTTGCTTGCGCCTCGATATACCCATCCACTAAATTGATTTCAGCACCCATCTTTTTTAGTGCTTCAAGATGAAGATTAATCGGGCGGGGACCCCATGCACATCCACCTGGCAGTGATACTTTCGCCTTCCCATATCTTCCTAAAAGCGGACCCAAAACATACACCGAAGCTCTCATCTTTTTCACATGTTCGTATGGCGCTACGAAATCTGCAATTTTGCTGGTATCGATTGTAAGAATATGATTGCTAAAATTAATATCCGCACCTAAATGATTAAGCAATTTGATCATCGTAAATACATCATTCAACTCGGGAGTATTCATCAATACAGATTTACCAGGAGCTAAAATTGCAGCCGGCATTAATGCAAGGGTTGCATTTTTGGCACCGCTTACTTCCAATTTACCATCTAGTGTCTTACCCCCGTTTATAATAAATTTATCCAACTATCTATTAGAATATTGTGTTTAAAAATTTTGTTTTATCATAATTCAAATTATGGATATGGAGGGGTAAAATCAATTTGGATGTGTAAATTAAAAGAACCTTTAGAGTAAAACTTCCAATAATAATTAAACTAAACTTAATTATTTCGTTCAATAATAATGATAGAATAATCATCCGGAGCACCAGCTGATTGTATTTTCTTATCAAGTGTGTCTATACATTTATCCAAATCATTTTCTTTTAGTATTATTTCTAATTCATCTTTACCTATCACAGCATTTACACCATCAGAACAAATCATAAATCGATGACTCGCTTTTGTATCTAAAATGAGTTTACTTGAATCGATTTCAATATCAAGACTTTCACCAAGTGCACTCATTATTACATTTTTGCTAGGATGTTTTGAAGCGGCTTTCATTGAAATGTAACCCCTGTCAACCATCTGCTGAACAAGCGAATGATCTTTAGTAATTTGAAATAGTTTACCGTTTTTAAGATGGTAAATTCTCGAATCGCCAATATGTCCCCAAAAAACAGTATTATTGTTAAAAAAAACCACATCGGATGTAGTAGCCATCCCCTTAAACTTTTTACTGGAAATCGACATTCCAAATAATTCTGCATTAGCAGTAATAATCGATTCTCTAATTTTACTAAGATGGTTTTTTTTATTCGATTCTAAGAAATAAGTTTGAATGGATTTTACACAAAGCTCTGAAGCTTTCCTTGGAGCAAGTCCGCCACCCAGCCCATCACAAACGATGCATAAAATTCCATCCTCCAATTCCAGAATACCAATGAAATCTTCATTACGCTCCTTTTTACTGCCTTTTTTTGAAATTGAAGTGCATTTGTAACCCATTTTGAACCAAAAACTTAAATTTTAATAATTCACAGAATAATTTAATTATTAAATATAAGCCAAACTTTTATTAATTCAATGTTTTAAACATTCTCATATTACAATATTATTTATCATTGTATGTCTAATTACTAAATCAAATCTTCAGCGAGTAAAGGAATTGATATACACAACTGCAGGCAGTATATTTGTAATTCTTTTTTATAGAATTATAAATTATTGCCTTTTTTGAGATTCAAAGAAGGCATTTTGAATATTAAGGATAATTTTAGACTATTTGCGAGAATGGCGGAATTTGGTAGACGCGCTAGATTTAGGATTCCGCCTACTTAAAAATACCTTCGTTTTTTAATCAAAAACAAAACTTATACCCCTCTCATTCAACCTCTTTGTTGGCAAAACGATTGCAATTAGGAGGTGTTTTATGTATCTCGTAAAACGAAACAAGTTTTACCATATTTATTACCGTGAGCCTTGTGGTAAATTGAAAACGCATAGCACGAAGAAAAAAACTAAACGTGAAGCGATGGAAGTTCTATGCAGAATGGAATCAGTGCAGTCAATTAAATCATCACTTCCAAATATTTCCTATCCGAAATTCGTTGATAAATTTATGGAATATGCTAACATCAATTTATCTCCCTCATATGTTGAACAATTTTATTATGCATTTCGTGAGTTGAGGATAGAAGTTAAAG
>JBATTD010000132.1:0-1726 GCA_049670345.1 Ignavibacteriaceae bacterium | reverse complement strand
ACGTACTCCGTTCCTTGGAGAAGCACTATATCCTGGAAAGGAATTAAGAGTAAAGGTATTCTATACGTTTCTCTCAAGGTTCAGAAATATTTCTAAATTGTAAATTGGTAAAATTAATTGTTAGAAGCAACTAACTTGTTAATTGGCTACTATTTGTATTTTGCAAGTACTAAAATCTCGCCAGTATGAATAGGCAGAGGTTGTGTAAGGAACTTTGAAATTTATAGATGAGAGTTGTATCTAATTTACTTTAACTATGACCATCGTCATATCATCATTAACTTCAGCGGAGCCGCGGAATGAATTGACTGAGTTCCAGATCTCGTGCATAATTTCTGTAGATCTGTATTGCCCCTTGTTATTTAGAATCGATGTCAGCTTATCTTCACCAAAAAGATCATGCTGTTCGTTCATTGCTTCTGTAACTCCATCAGTAAAGAAGGCATATATTTGTCCCTGCTTCAAAGTTAATTCCTGTTCAACAAGAGATTTTTCAAATATTTCACCTTTTTCCAATCCAACACCTATCCCCTGCGTGCGGTAGGATTCTACAGTTCCGTTTGTTGCAGTTATCAAAGGCATATGTCCTGCACGGCAAAATTTTACTGTGTTTTTATCAAGATCGAAATAAGCGATTGACATAGTAATAAACCAGTTAAGCTCCATCTCGGTATAAATACGTTTGTTTATTTCTACCAATATTTCTTTCGGACTTTTATCCGCTGTGCAGGAAAACTGTATCATCGTTTGAACTTTTGTCATATAAAGAGATGCGGAAAGTCCTTTCCCAGAAACATCACCAATAACGACATATAATTTACTATCAGATCCGTTTACGGGAAGCAGATCGTAATAATCGCCGCCGACCTGCATTGCCGGGATCATTTCACCGCATATATCAAGATTTCTTATTTCAGGAATACACGCCGGTAATAAGCTCTCCTGTATTTTCCTTGCAGTATCAAGGTCCTGTTCAATTTTCAATTTCTGTGCTTCGGTATCATACAGTCTTGCATTTTCAATAGATACAGCTGCCTGATTTGCAGCACCCCACAACAGTTCAATATCTTTACCTGCAAAATGGGAACCGGAATGTTTTAATCCGAACAATAACAATCCAACAAGTTTGTTTTGAATTATCATCGGTATTACAGTATAAATTTCCTCTTCGATAAGCCGTTCAGCCATATCAGGAAAAACCTTTTTAAAATCGGTTTGTTCTATGGCAGGATTTTTTGTTGTTAAAGATCTTTCTTTTAAGAACTGTGCTATGTTCGATCTTGTTATTATACAATTATCTTTGTTTATACCAACACTGTTGCATAAGCTTAGGTGTCCGTCTTTGTCCCTGATAAGAATGCCGAATTTATTGATCTTAAGTGCATCAACAAAAGTCTCATTCATCAGTTCAAGAATATTATCCAGCCCAACCACTGTAGCGAGTTTGTTGCTTAAGTCCATCATAACACGTTGCTGAGCAAACTGTTCGGGATAGAATTTTTTTGTAAGAAAATCCTGGAACCTGTTTTTTGTTGATTGGAAAACCAATGCAAAAATTATAAAAAATATCCCTGCTACAATTCCCTGGTTTTCCACCCCGAGAGCCGAACTTATTCCCTGACCGGCAACGTAAACAATAAAAAAGTATATGGCTGCCAGAGTTAAAGTAGCTGCGCCGTACATAATCGTATTTCTTATTACAACACTTACATCCATTAATTGATAT
>JBATTD010000131.1:0-6620 GCA_049670345.1 Ignavibacteriaceae bacterium | reverse complement strand
TGCTTGCAGTTGACGCGGGAGATATAGAGACAGCAGATAAGTTAATGGCAAAAATGCAGGATGAAAAAGTTGGTTATCTTGCTGTGAGTTTAGGATACTTTAAAACATTGTTCAGTTCACCGGGACAAAGTACCTCTTCCGAGATCCCCGAAGAAGAACAGAAAGCAATGGGATTGAGCGAAGGACTTGTAAGAATATCGATTGGTTTGGATAATGATATGCCAGAAACTTTTAAGAGAATAAAAAAATGTTTATACGAAGTTGGAATGTGTAAATAGAATAAATTTATTAGTAATTATTTATCAATTAACGAATAAGCGGTAAAATAGTTAGCCGCTTATTTTTTTTTACCCAGAAGATGAGAGATAGAAAAATACGTACAATCAGCATTGTTGTTATTGGAATGTAAATCTTAAAGTTTGGATTATCAATTAAAGCACTAAAGATGGAAGAACCGGAACTGGCTGCAAGTGGACGACTAAAGCAAAAGATAAAACTTCAGAGTGGTATTTCTAAAGTTAATGCGAAGAAAATAATCGAGCTTATTAAAGTACTTAAGCTAAAAGTATCTGTACAAATAATGGATGAAAATGTTAGAGTGCAGGGAGCTAAGAAAGATGATCCTCAATAAGTAATTCAATCTGTTAAAGATGCTGATTTTGACTTTCCCGCACACTTCGTAAACCACCAGTAATTGTTTATTTAATCCAATTTACGATTATTTCTCTATTAAATATTCATTGCAACTGCAAAATCAGATATGAAAAAATCAGTGCGTTTATAAAAGCATACTGCTGGTTTGTTGTTGCGGCAGCATGCCCTCCTTCTATGTTTTCATAATAAAACACTTCGTAACCCATTCCTTCCATCTTTGCAACCATTTTTCTTGCATGCCCGGGAGGCACCCGGTCATCTCTGGTAGAAGTAGTAAAGAATACTTTAGGATAATTCGTATCCTCTTTTAGATTATGATAAGGAGAATACTTTTTAATAAATTCCCACTCTTCAGGAATGTCAGGATCTCCGTATTCACCCATCCAGCTTGCGCCTGCAAGCAGTTTGTTGTAGCGCTGCATATCAAGCAAAGGAACACGGCAAACAACCGCGCTGAACAATTCGGGTCTTTGAGTAAACACTGCACCAACCAACAATCCACCGTTGCTTCCACCCATAATACCAAGATGCTCAGGAGAAGTAATGTTACGATTAATGAGATCTTCAGCAACGGAAATAAAATCATCATAAGCAATTTGCCGGTTTTCTTTTAATGCCGCCTGGTGCCATTTGGGACCAAACTCTCCGCCGCCCCGTATGTTTGCTATAACATAGACTCCGCCCCGCTCAAGCCAGGCATAACCGATTGTTGCAGAGTATCTCGGCCGCATTGAAATCTCAAAGCCGCCATAACCGTATAACAAAGTTGGATTTGTTCCATCAAGTTCTATTACTTTTGCGTGAACAATAAAATAAGGTATAAGAGTTCCATCTGTCGATGCAGCTTCAAATTGTTCTACTTCAAACTTACTTCTATCAAAAAATTCAGGAAGACTCTTTACCTTAGTAATTTCCCCATTGTCAGCAGAAACAAAGTAGAGACTGGTGGGAATTAGAAAACTGTTATAAGTGAAAAAGTAGCTATCCGAATTGTCATCTGCTGTGGTAATACTAATGCTGCCATAATCCGGTGCATCAACTTTTTCATTGTGCCACTTTTCTTCAACCAGATAATATTTATATAATTTACTACGCACGTTTGTAAGTTTGTTAACAAGCAGGAAGTTTTTTGCGTTAGAAACAGATTGTATACTCGATCTTTCATCAGGAACGACAATAACATCGAAGTTACGATCACCATTTAAGAATTTATTATAATCAATACTGATAACAGAACCCTGCTTAAAAAGGTTAACTCCAATAACCCCATCAGATTTTAGTTCAACAATCATCCGGTTTTTAAAGAAGGTATTCAAGTCAGCATCTTCAGGAATATCAAGCTTAATCAGCTCTCCTTTTTCAATCACATAATTGTTTGAAGTGTAAAAAGTTACTTCCTGCGAAACACCTACATAATCCCGTTCAGGAGTATTAACTACATAATCCCAAACTCCAACATCTGTTACATTGCCTTCAAAAAGTGTTTCTGCTTTGCTCAACTCTGTTCCTCGTTTCCATAATTTTGAAAATCTCGGGTAACCTGATTCGGTCGTAGTTCCTTCTCCAAAATCTGTAGAAACAATCAAAGTGTTTTCATCTTTCCATGAAACGGAGCCTTTTGCTTCGGGAAGGTAAAAACCGTCTTTAACAAAATGTTTTGTATTTACATCGAACTCACGCATTACAAAGGCATCACCTCCACCGCGTGAAAGCTCAACCATATAGAGATTATAATCAGGATAAAGTCCCGATGCACCTTTGTAAACCCATTTTTCACTTTCTTCTTCTGAAAGTAGATCTATATCAAGCAGAACTTCCCATGCAGGAGATTCCTTTTTGTATTCTTCTATTGTGGTACGTCTCCACAAGCCGCGCTCATTATTATCATCCTGCCAGAAGTTATAAATATAATTACCCCTTATTGTAGGGTAGGCAATCCTTTCATCAGAATTATAAACCTCAAGGTTTTTATCATACAACTCCTGAAACGCGGGATGATCTTTCAGCACTGCCAGTGTGGCTATGTTATGTTCCTTTGCCCAATTAATTGCATCTTCGCCATCAACTTCCTCCAGCCAGAGGTAAGGATCGGTTTCATCCTGTGAATAAATTTGCTGTGCCGTAAACAGGAAGGAAAGAATTACTGTCAATAGGGTTAACCGTGTTTTCATTGCTCTAGCTCCATTTATTAAAATATATTATAGTTCAAATTCGTAGTGTTTTGCAGGTGGAATTATTTCTATTTTGACTTACATCTTTGCAATTAAATAACCAAGCAATGTTCTTATTCACAAGCCACAAACTCAGGCAGCAAGACGAGCATACAAATGTTTGGATTGAAATAGAAAAATTATATGGGTAAGTTTGCAACCAATAATTTTTTAGAACATCTAAAAGAAAAAAATATTTAATTGAAGTTGGATTGGGTAAATAATTGAATTGAATTTTGATCGCTTTCACATATTACTAAGTGGAATTAATTAAGTAGAATTATTTGGAAGGAACTTTTTATAGAGTAACAAAAAGATAATTATAATTATAACGCCACCAAATAGAACATCAGATGCATAATGTGCGCCGATAACTACTCTGCTGCATTGGACTGCTAATCCCCAAAAAATAATTAAAATAAGAAACGAGATTTTGATGATTTTACTTTTATTAACAACAAGTAATAAAAGAGGAAGTATCATCCATGCCATTGCAGCATGTCCCGAAGGAAAGGATTGATTTCCATTTATTCCGTTTGGGATGAACCACTCTGTAAAGTATGAATAGAGCGTATCAAGATCTCTAAACCTGACTCTTCCCCATAAAAATTTTATCGGTTGAATAAGACAGAGGTAACCATACACTCCGAGTAAAACACTTATTTTTGAAAACTGCTTTAGAGAATTTGTGATTTTTAGATTTCTTATTTGAATGTGTAACAAAAAATTAAGAATCAGCAGGACTAAAATTATTGTAATTTTATACTCTTGAAGAAAGATAACATTACCAATAGTACCTTTGTAAATAACAATCACTACATATGCAGAAAGAAAAGAACTTGCAAGAAAAATAATTATTGAAAAAACAATCTTTCTGACGCGGGAATTTGAAGAATAATGGGACAGGTAGATATGGGCACCGAAAAATAAGACCAAAAGTCCGGGAATTTCACCAAAATTTTCTAAAAAAACTGCCCACCCAGAATTTTGATTAACAACGGATATTGAGATCTGAAGATCAGTAAAAGCGAAGTAAGCTGCTAGTGTTGCCCAAATAAGCACTAAATAATTAATTAAGATATTTGTGGTCTGTTTGTTCAAATTTCCAGCAGTTTTTACTTCTTAAAGATATTTCACTAGGAGCATTTATCAAAACAAAAATGACATTGAATTTTTTTTGTTAAAAATGTTTTAAACGACTTGACATTAAAATATATTCATCGTATATTTACGATGAACGATAAAGGAAATAGGAATGGCATTACCAAAAACCGAAGTGTTTGACAAAACAGATATTGAATTAGCCGAAATAGCAAAAGCGCTATCTCATCCGGCAAGAATAAAAATACTTAAAATTCTGAATGATCTTAACTCTTGTATGGTAGGGAGTCTTGTTGATTTGCTTCCGCTTTCTCAATCAACTGTATCACAACATTTGAAGGAACTAAAAAGGGTTGGATTAATTAAGGGTGAAATTGAAGGACCTAAAATATGTTACTGCATTAATTCCGAGGTACTGGAAAACGCTAAAGAAGAATTAAATAAATTATTTTCACAAGTATGTAATTGTTAGAAAACTGTCATCCTGAGCCAGTCGAAGGATGACCCACTAAATAAATTAAATGTTTTGTCCCACTTCGACAACCTGCCTGCCTATAGGCAGGGCTCAGTGTGACAGAGTTAAAAGGAGTTAAAAATGGAAACAAACGAAAAATTAAAACAGATTGTAAAAGAGAAATATGGGGAGATTGCAGAAAAGAGTTCCTCATGTTGTGGTCCTACAAACAAGGTTGTTGATTATACAATTATGCAGGACGATTATACTAACCTTAAGGGTTACGTGGCCGATGCCGACTTGGGTTTGGGTTGTGGATTGCCAACTGAACTTGCCGGTATAGACGAAGGCAATACTGTAGTTGATCTTGGATCAGGGGCAGGGAATGATGTATTTGTTTCAAGGGCTTTAGTTGGTGAATCGGGAAAAGTCATCGGGCTTGATTTTACACAGGAGATGATTGACAAAGCAAACAACAATAATAGGAAACTTGGATACGAAAATGTTGAGTTCCATCTTGGCGAGATTGAAAGTATGCCGATTGAAAATGATATTGCTGATGTTGTGGTTAGTAACTGTGTTCTCAATCTTGTACCAGATAAAGAAAAAGCATTTGCAGAAATGTATCGCATAATAAAACCCGGAGGACATTTTTGTGTTTCAGATATCGTTCTTAAGGGCGAATTGCCGGAAGGACTTCAAAAATCTGCAGCTATGTATGCGGGCTGTGTTTCAGGCGCCATTCAGCAGGAAGAATACCTGCGAATACTTGAAGAAACAGGATTTCAAAATGTTGAAGTAAAAAAGACTAAAGTGATTGGGCTTCCCGATGATGTTCTGAAAAGTTATTTAAGTGAAGAAGAAATGAATATCTTTAAAGAGAATAAAATCGGCATTTTCAGCATCACCGTTGTTGGATATAAATAATTAGAACACAGATAACGCGGATGGTACTGATCGACCCGCGTTTATCCGTCAGATCAGTGTTATCAGTGTTATCCGTGTTCCATTAAAGGATTATGATGAAAAAGATATTAATTTTATGTACCGGCAATTCCTGTCGCAGCCAGATGGCAGAGGGTTTCCTAAAATCATTTAATAGCGAACTTGAAGTATTCTCTGCAGGAACAATACCTGCGAAAAAAATAAATCCTAATTCTGTTATAGTTATGGAAGAAGTTGGTATTGATATCAGTTCTCAATATCCGCAGGACGTTGATGAATTTATTGAGCAGCCATTTGATTATGTTATAACAGTTTGCGATAATGCTAAAGAAGTCTGCCCTGTATTTAGCGGGGAAGTAAAACATCAGCTTCATCTACCATTTGATGATCCGGCAGATGCAACAGGAACAGAGCAAGAAGTTCTTGCCGTTTACAAGAGAATTAGGGATGAAATAAAAGAAGAGTTTGCTCAATTCTATAATGAGATAATAGATAATGACTAAATAAATTATAACTCTGTGTACTTTGCGCAAATCTTTGCGTTTCTCTGCGGTTAACAAAATCCCTAACCGCAAAGTTCGCGGAGAAAGCGCAGAGTTAACAGAAGCAGTTCATATCAATATGGAAAAAAGACTTAAATTCTTAGACCGCTATTTAACGCTATGGATATTTCTTGCAATGTTCGTAGGTGTGTTTTCCGGTTATCTTTTCCCCGGGATTACTGATTTCTGGAATCAGTTTCAATCGGGTACAACAAACATTCCCATTGCAATTGGTTTAATCCTTATGATGTTTCCTCCACTTGCAAAAGTAAAGTATGAAGAGCTGGGTGATGTTTTCCGGAATGTGAAAGTTCTTTCGCTTTCTCTGGTACTTAACTGGATTATAGGACCGATCCTAATGTTTGTGCTTGCCATCGTTTTTCTACAAGATTACCCGGAATATATGGCAGGCGTTATTATAATTGGACTTGCCCGTTGTATTGCAATGGTAATTGTATGGAATGATTTGGCAAAGGGGGATAGGGAATATGCTGCGGGGTTGGTTGCCCTCAACTCAATTTTCCAGGTACTTTTCTTTTCTGTTTATGCTTACCTCTTTCTTACCGTAATACCAGGTTGGCTGGGGATTCAAACTTTTACTGTGGATATAACCATAGGACAGATTGCAGAAAGTGTTCTTATTTATCTTGGTATCCCTTTCTTTAGCGGAATGATTACTCGTCTTGTTCTTCTTAAATTAAAAGGGAAAGACTG
>JBATTD010000130.1:0-10300 GCA_049670345.1 Ignavibacteriaceae bacterium | reverse complement strand
ATCATGAGTGCCATCTTTTTCTGATCGATGCATCTCTTCAATTTCTTCAATCACTTTTTTCCAAACATCTTCTTTCTTTTCCCAATCGAAACCAACTTTAGAAACCTTTTCCTGTATGCGATGTGCCAGCTGCAATGCAGGAAGTAAAGGAGGCATGCCATCCAGAAGATTTGTTCTTCCTTCGCTAAGTTTTATCTCTTCCCAATTTGTTTTTACCTCTTCGGCACCGGAAACTTCTTTATCACCGAAAACATGCGGATGTCTTCTGATTAGTTTTTCCTGAATCGATTCTATTACATCATCAATTTTAAAATGATTTGATTCTTCTGCAATTACGGTATGAAAAACCACGTGCAGTAAAAGATCGCCGAGTTCTTTTCTTAATTCATCGTAATCTTTATTATCAATTGCTTCAACAACTTCATACGCTTCTTCTATTGTTGCTGCCTTAATTGTATCATTTGTTTGTTCTTTATCCCATGGGCATTCTATTCTAAGTCTTTCTACTATTTGAACGAATTCATTAAATTTAGAACCGGTCATAAATCAATTTCCTTTTTAGATTATGATTAATTTGATTTTCGTGTAAATTAATGAATACAGTTTAATATTAATTATTGAGGTAACAAAATGGTGGAAGAAAAAATGAAAGAAATAGGTTTTACACTTCCGGAAACTGTCAAACCTCTTGCAGCATATATTCCTGCAATCCGAACAGGGGATTATATTTATACCTCTGGTCAGGTACCTTTTGCAGACGGAGAGTTAAAATACAGCGGCAAGATAGGATTTGATCTTTCAATTGAAGAAGGACAGAAAGCAGCAGAATTATGTGCATTGAATGCATTAAGTGCCATCAAAGGACTGACAGGTGATTTAGATAAGATTGAACAAATTGTAAAAGTAACGGTTTTTGTAAACAGCGCTGATGGATTTACAGATCAGCCTAAAGTTGCAAATGGTGCATCCGAGTTTTTAGGGAAAATATTTGGAGAAGCAGGTAAGCATGCTCGAAGCGCTGTTGGTGTGAATGAACTGCCTGTTAATTCAGCGGTAGAAGTTGAGATGATTGTAAAGGTGAAGTAAAAAATGACATTGAGTTATAAGAATGTCTTTCAGGAGGAAACTTGTTATTCAGTGGGAAACACGAATTGATTGGATTCATTGAAATAGTAACAAGGTTTTTTCCTGCCTGCCGCCTGCCTGCCGGTAAGCTGGGTAGGCTGGGTAGGCAAGGCTGAATGACAATTTCTGATTTTAATCTATCAAACCACTTTTCAAATTACGAACCAACTCCAAAGTTTTTTGATATTTACTATTATCATTCATTAATGATTTAATAACTGCGCTTCCCACTATTACGCCATCACAATGCGGTTTATAATATTTTACATCTTCAACAGATGATATTCCAAAACCAACAAGAACTCTATTTTTTGTACATTGTTCATAAGCATTTTTTATAAAATGAAGACTATCTGTCCTTGCTGTTTTTCGGGCACCTGTAATGCCCGTAACACTAACACAATAAACGAATCCCGAGCTTTTCTCATCAATAATTTTTATTCTTTCGGTTGGGGTGGTAGGAGTGATTAAAAGAATTATATCCGTCCTATCAAATTTGGATGTGAAAAAATTATCATATTCATCCAGCGGAATATCGGGAACAATTAATCCATCAAGTCCAATTCTTTTCGAATCGTCTGCAAACTTTTCTAATCCATAACTCAATAAAGGATTAGCATATCCCATAAGAATAATTGGTTTATCAGTGTGTGTTTTAATCTCTTTCACGTAATTCATTGTTGTAAGGAGATCAATTCCATTGCTCAATGCTGTTTTGGATGACTGTTGAATTGTTGGTCCGTCTGCTATGGGATCGCTGAATGGAAAACCTATCTCAAGCATATCGGCTCCGTCGTCTAAAACATTTAGTGCGAGTTCCACGAACTTATCCTTTTCAGGGAAACCGGAAGTTAAAAAAACCGAAAGGATTTTTTCTCCCTTCAAATTTTTATCTTCAATAAATGTTGAAATTTTTGATTTCAAATTTTATCCCCGTATGTATCCATTATAGTTGAAAGATCTTTATCACCTCTTCCGCTGACATTTAAAACAATAATTTCATCTTTACTGGTTTTAGGTAAAAGCTTTTCGAGGTATGCTACGGCGTGAGCGGTTTCTAAGGCTGGTATTATTCCTTCAGTTTGAGCAAGAAGTTTTACTGCTTTTAGTGCTTCGTCATCCGTTATGGAATCATATTCAACTAAAAAATTATCTTTTAAGTAACTATGCTCAGGACCTACACCAGGATAATCCAGTCCTGCAGAAATTGAATGAACTTCCGAAATCTGTCCATCTTCCGTTTGAAGAAGACAAGTTTTCATCCCATGAAAAATTCCTTCTCTACCAAGAGTTAAAGTTGCACAATGTTTGTTTGAATCCAATCCATAACCAGCTGCTTCCACACCAATTAGTTTAACCTTACTATTAATGAAAGGATAAAAAATTCCTATTGCATTACTTCCACCGCCGACGCATGCAATAATGTAATCAGGTTCTCTATTTTCTTTTTCAACAATTTGTTCTTTGGTTTCTAACCCAATTACAGACTGAAAATCTCGTACCATCATAGGATATGGATGAGGACCGACAACAGAACCAATAATGTAATGTGTATCTGTTACGTTAGTTACCCAATCTCTTATTGCTTCGTTTGTAGCATCTTTTAATGTTTGGCTGCCGGATTTCACACTAACAACCTCAGCTCCCAAAAGTTTCATACGGAAGAGGTTTGGTTTCTGTCTTTGGATATCAATTTCGCCCATGTAAATAACACAATCTAAACCAAATTTAGCGCACACTGTAGCAGTTGCGACACCATGTTGTCCTGCTCCTGTTTCTGCTATTATTCTTGTTTTACCTAATTTTTTTGCGAGCAGAATTTGACCAAGGGTATTGTTGATTTTATGTGCGCCTGTATGACAAAGGTCTTCACGTTTAAGATAAATTTTTCCTTTGCCGTAATATGAAGTTAATTTTTCCGCAAATGTAAGAGGAGTCGGTCTTCCCGAATAATCCATATGAAGCTGCATCAACTCTTTATTGAATTGTTTATCCTTTTTCATCAGTAAGTAAGTTGATTCAAGTTCCTCTAGCGGAGCAATTAAAGTTTCCGGAACAAATTTTCCGCCGTACTTTCCATACTTTCCTTTGCTATCGGGTAGATTAATTGGTGAGCTGGATTTTTTCACTGTCCATCCTTTTATCTACTACCGAAGCAATTTTTTCGATCTTCTCTAAGAGATTCTTAAAATTTTTGATCGTTAAAGATTGGAACCCATCAGAAAGAGCTTCCTCAGGATGCGAGTGTACTTCAATCATTAAACCATCAGCACCGCAAGCCACAGCAGCCATTGCCATAGGAGTTACTTTATCCCAGATGCCGACACCGTGTGAAGGATCAACTATAATTGGAAGATGAGAATGTTTTTTTATTACCGGCACAATATTTAAATCAAGTGTGTTTCGTGTATGGGTTTCAAAAGTTCGTATTCCTCTTTCACAAAGTATAACATTGTAGTTTCCTTGAGATAGAATATATTCAGCGCTCATTAGTAAATCTTCCATCTTTGCAGCCAAACCTCTTTTTAAAAGGATGGGATTTCTGATTTTTCCTACTTCTTCAAGGAGTGAAAAATTCTGCATGTTTCTCGCGCCAATCTGCACTACATCAGCAACTTCAGCTATTAAAGGTAACGTGTGTGTATCCTTTGCTTCAGTAACGATTTTCATTCCAAGTTCCTTCTTAACATCTGCAAGATATTCGATACCTTTTTCCTTCAAGCCCTGAAAAGAGTACGGACTTGAACGAGGTTTATATGCACCGGCACGTAAAAATTTTATTCCCAGTTCTTTAAGTGAACCGGCAATTTCAAATATCTGATCCTTGCTTTCAACAGAGCATGGTCCGGCAATAATAGTAAGTTCATCTCCACCAATTGAAGTATTCTCAAAATCAATTACGGTATCATCAGGTTTCATTTCTCTTCCAACCAGTTTATATGGTTTTGATACACGAAGCACTTCATCAACAGAATCCATTCCTAAAAAATCTTCAATGGAAAGATTGCCCGAAGGCCCTGTTATACCAATTGCAAGTTTACGTGAGCCGGGAATTTCGTGCGGTTTGCATTCCTTAGCAACGATTTTCTTTTTTACTTTCTCAATGTGTTCTCTTGGAGCATTAAGTCCCATTAATATCAGCATTACTGTCTCCTTATTACTTTTACTTTATTAAAAAACCTTTCCATCTTCTTTTTATCTTTCTTGCCCGGCGTTATTTCCAGAGAAGAAGAAAGATCGACCGCTGCCGGATTTATATTTTTATAAATGACTTCAATGTTATTTGATGAAATTCCACCTGCAAGAATAATTTTATTTTTTATTTCAAAAGGAATTTTCGCCCAGTTAAATTTATTACCCGTTCCACCATAATCATTTTCAGAGTAAGCATCGAGTAATATTGAATATTCCTGATATTGATTTAACTTACTGTAATCAAAATTATCATCAACCCGAAAAGCTTTTATGATCGGAAGTGAAATACTCTTCAAGATATCCGGATTTTCATTTCCATGAAGCTGCACAAGATTAATACCGGTTAGTTTGGATATTTTATTAATATTCTCAAAAGTTTCATCAACAAAAACCCCAACCTTTGTTGTAAAAGGTGATAGTGTATTTATAATATGCATTGCCAGTTCTGGTGTAATATATCTTTTACTTTTTTTATAAAAGATGAAACCAACAGCATCGGCTCCAAATGATTCAGCAGCTAAAGCATCTTCTGTATTTGTGATACCGCAAATCTTAATTCTCATTTCGACACCACTTTTTTAATTGCACTAATGATTCATAAATATTTTCACTCCGCATTAAATATTCTCCGACAAGTATTGCATCGATATTGTTTTTATTAAGCAATTGAACATCTGCTTTTTTGTTTATACCGGATTCCGCAACAACCATTACATCTTCGGGCAGATATTGAGAAATATTGATACAGGTATTAATGTCAACAGAAAAATCGTTTAAGTTCCTGTTATTAATACCAATCAGTTTGTTAAGATTAAAATCAATTTTATTCAACTGCTCTTCCGAATGCAGTTCCAGTAAAACTTCTAATCCAATTTCATTGGCGGCATGAGTTAATTCGGCCAATTGATATTTTGAAAGAATTTCACTTATCAGCAAAATAAAATCTGCACCAAATGCTTTTGAATGAAAAATTTGATATTCATCAATTATAAAATCTTTTCTCAACAATGGAAGACTTTTAAAACTAGCTATGTCTTTTAAATAATCAAGCTTACCTTGGAAAAAATTCACGTCAGTCAGCACAGAAACAGCATTTGCACCATTATGAAAATATATTTCAGCAATTGCTTTGTGATCAAAATCTTTTTTTATTATTCCCTTAGACGGACTTGCCTTTTTTATTTCGGCAATGATAGACAGGTCAGAATTATCTTTAATTGAATTATAAAAGCTTAAAATATCTTTTTCAAAAAACTGCATTTCAGTAAATGATGATAAGGAATATTTTTTCCTCAAATCGGATACTTCTTTTTGCTTCACTTCTAATATTTCATTTAAAATGTTCATTCCGCATTTCTCATTTTATTCTGAAGTATTTCCGAACTCAATCAAACTTCTCAACTTATCGTACGCCGCACCTTTTAATAGTGATTCTTCAGCAGCATTTCTACATTCAATTAGGTCATCAGACTTACCAGCAGCATATAGAGCTACCGCCGTATTTGCACAAATTGTGTGAAATGCGCCATTGCGATTTTTGCTCTTAAATATTTCTAAAATTATTTGAGCATTTTCTTTAGCATCTCCACCTTTAATCTCATTTACACTAACTTCCGGATAACTGAAAGTTGCAGCACTTATTTCCGTTTCGGTTAAACCATCTTTTTTGTATTCAATCATTTTTGTTTTTTGATCAAGAATAATTTCATCATACTTATTTCCCGCGCATAAAAAAAATACTTTATCAAACTCAAGATAGTGTGCTGCCTGTGAAAGTAATTTTGCAGCATCATCACTGTAAGTTCCGATGATCTGTTTTTTTACTCCTGCAGGATTTGTTAACGGACCAAGTAAATTAAAAATGGTTTTCATCCCAAGTTCTTTTCTAACCTGTGCTGCATGTTTCATTGCCGGGTGATATTTGGGCGCAAATAAGAAAGTTATCCCGATTTCTTCCAGTGCTTTTGCAGATTGTCTTACAGAAAGATTAATATTCACACCAAGTTCGGTTAAAACATCAGCACTGCCACAATTACTTGAAATCGATCTGTTGCCATGCTTTGCTACTTTAACTCCTGCACCTGCTACCACAAACGCTGCAGCAGTTGATATATTAAAAGTTCCGGAACTATCACCACCTGTTCCGCATACATCTATTACATTATCATCCGCATTATCAAGTTTGATGCTGTTTGCCCTCATGGATAGAGCAAATCCGGCAATTTCTTCTGCTGTTTCTCCTTTTGATTTTAATGCAACTAATATTCCCGATAGCAAAGAAGGATTTACTTCTCCCGTCATTATTTCACTCATCACACTTGCAGCTTCTTCTAAACTTAAATCCTTACCGTCTATTAATTTTTGCAGCATTTTCTCTATCATAATTGAACCCAGTTAGTAATAATATTTTTCCCTTCATCAGTTAATATCGATTCAGGATGAAACTGAAT
The DNA here is from genome assembly GCA_049670345.1 of Ignavibacteriaceae bacterium. Taxonomy (GTDB): domain Bacteria; phylum Bacteroidota; class Ignavibacteria; order Ignavibacteriales; family Ignavibacteriaceae; genus BMS3ABIN03. Next base: position 3,530 of record JBATTD010000130.1, on the reverse strand, counting down.
TCCTTCAAGTGGAAATGTCTTATGTCTAATTCCCATTATCACATCATCATCAGTATGAGCGCTAATTTCCAGTTCACCGGGAAAAGAATCATGATCTATTATCAACGAGTGGTATCGAGTAGCATAAAATTTTTGCGGGATATTCTTGAAGATCGTTTTTTCATCATGGTTTATTTGCGAAGTTTTACCATGCATTAATTTCGGTGCTTTAATTACCTTTCCGCCAAAAGCAATTCCTATTGCCTGATGACCTAAACAAACTCCAAGAATCGGAAGCTTGCTTCCAAACTCTTTTATACATGCTAGGGACACATTCGAATCTTCCGGTTTACCGGGTCCCGGTGAAATAAGTATTTTATCCGGATTTAATTTTTCTATTTCTTTAACTGTAATTTTATCGTTTCGTTTAATGATTATTGAACTTACTTCTTTACCCAACAACTGAACAAGATTGTATGTAAAGGAATCGTAGTTATCAATTACTAAAATTTTCATCCAATACCTCTGCAAATTTTAATGCTTTAATTAATCCTGCCGATTTATTTTTTATTTCTTTTGCCTCCAGGTTTGGTTTGCTATCTGCAACTATACCTGCACCTGCCTGCCAATAAATGGTATTTTCTTTTGCAAACAAGGTTCTTATTGCGATGCACAAATCAAGGTTGCCAGAGAAATCAAAATACCCAACGGCACCTGCATAAACATTTCTGGCAGATGTTTCATATTTACTTATCAACTGCATTGCACGGATTTTAGGTGCACCGGTTACTGTTCCGGCAGGGAAGCATGATTTAAGTGCATCAATCGAATCTTTTTCATCTGATAATATGCCTTCAACCTTCGATACTATATGCATTACATGTGAGTATCGCTGGACTTTCATATTTTCAGTAACTTTCACAGTTCCGTATTTACAAACTCTTCCAAGATCATTTCTTCCAAGATCAACAAGCATCGTGTGTTCGGCGAGTTCTTTTTCATCACTCATTAAATCTTTCTCTAATGCAAGATCCTCCTCATTTGTTTTTCCCCGTCTTCTTGTTCCTGCAATCGGTAAAACCTGAGCAACACCATTCTTCACCTTTAACAGGTCTTCAGGTGAAGTTCCTATTACAGAAAAATCATTTTCAAATTCGAGAAAGTACATATATGGAGATGGGTTTATAATTCTGAGAGCTCTGTAAACATTTAAAAGATCACCAGAAAATTCTGCTGAAAATCTTTTTGAAATTACTATCTGAAATATATCGCCCTCATAGATATGTTCTTTACCGGATTCAACCTGCTTGTAAAACTCAGTCGGATCAAAATCTTCCTGCAGATTGTTTGTTAATTTAAAATCGGATGAATAAGTAATTGGTTTTTGTAATTCGGATTTAAGAATGGATAGCTTTTGAATTGCGGCTTCATATTCTTGTTTGAGGTTTGCATCATTTTTAATCTTAACATTTGTTATAAGTATTATTTGATGTTTAAAATGATCGAATGCAAGTATAGTATCGTAAAAACCAAAAATAGAATCCGGCTGATCGGTTTTTTTCATCTCTTTTTTTAACACATTTTCAATCAGCGAAGTATTTTCATAACCAAAATAACCAACAACGCCTCCCGTAAAATCGGGAAGATCATCTATAACCGGCTGCCGGTAAATTTTCAACTCGTGCCTGATGAAATCAAAAATGCTTTTGTTTATCTGAGATTCCTCTGTTTGGTTTCGAATTGTTATTAATTCATCCTTATTGCTGAAAACATAAGCAGGATCTTTTCCAATAAAAGAATACCTTGATAGATTTTCCGAACCTTCAACAGATTCTAAAAGAAAATTATATTTGCCTTTTTGCCTTATCTTCAAATATGCGGTGACAGGGGTTAGCATATCTGCTGTCATCATTTCATACACAGGAATTAAGTTATATTCTTTTGCTAACGATTTAAATTTATTGAAATCCATTTTCATCTTAATAGATAATAAAAAAACCCTTCCCAGTGTACTGAGAAGGGTTTGAAAAAAATTAGTATTTACTCAGAATCACCAGAACATATTATTGCTTGTTACTCCCCACCACCATCCGCTATTATTTACAGACGAAAATGAACGATAATATGTTTTGTTATTCTTTTTCATAACTTATACTTCAAATATAACACACATTTTGATTTAATCAAGGGCAAAGGAATATTTTTCGGGATTTTTTGAGATGGTTTTCTTAACTATATTTACCATTGATTTTAGAGATAGAATTACATATTATTTATCACACATTTATAAGATTCAAATGACCAAACTACTTTTAATATTATTCTTTGCTTCTATTACTGCTTTCGGTCAATTCAGAGATGATGGTTTGAACCAGCCAAAAGTTAAGGAAGCCATTGTTGATCAGTCTTCAGGATTTGCATTTGGATTTTTAAACTCTGAAAATTTCCAGATGAGGCATTCGTTTTCCCTTTCCTACTCATCTTTTGGCGGACAGGGTATGTCATTGGGAAGTTACACTAATAGTATGTTTTATAAGCTTATGAGCAATCTGAATGTTCAGATGGATGTAAGCATACTCTATTCCCCATACAGTTCATTTGGTCAAAATTTTCAAAACGATATAAACGGAGTTTATATCAGCAGGGCAGCGATCAATTATTATCCGTTCAAGGATATGCAAATTTCAATTCAGTATAGAAATATGCCTTATTACAATCCATATTTCGGATCGGGAAGCGGGTTTTATGGGAATCCATTTCATGATAACAGTTTAGGTGGTGAATCGGTTTTTCAAAGATGATTTTAACTTTTGTTAGCAGGCATAGAGAAGACTGAGTGAAAGAAAAACCCGAAGTAGTTCAATCCAAAAAAAGAGCAGGGCATCGTTCAACAAATCTATTTCTCATCATATCAAATTTAATTCTTTCCATTCTTATTTTATTTTTAGGATATTCTCTGTTAAGCAAGTTGAATGTGTTTGGAGAAAATTCTGAAATTGATAATTTAGTTAAACATAAGAAAAATATGCAGATTGAAGTTCTAAACGGATGTGGAGTTGACGGCGTTGCGGATATGTTTACAGATTCTCTCAGAAAGAAAAATATTGATGTAGTTAATACGGGCAACTACAGATCATATAATATTGATAATTCAATAGTTATTGATAGAACAGGAAACATTATTAATGCTGAATACCTGGCGGAAGTAATTGGTATTGATAGTAAACAGGTAATTCAACAGAAAAATAAAAATTACTTTTTGGATGTTACATTAATAATCGGTAAAGATTATAAACAGTTATTTAAAAACAATTAGTGAGCAGAAATTGGATTCAAAAGAATTTTCAAAAAAAATTGCCGGCATTATTTTTAACAAAAAAGGTTATGATGTTGTAATAATTAATTTAAATGAGCTAGCATCATTTGCCGATTATTTTGTTATCTGCTCAGCCGATTCGGATACTCAAGTAAAAGCCATTGCAGATGATGTTGATAAGTCGTTAAGAGACGAAGGGATAAAGTGCTGGCACAGGGAAGGGTACCAGGCATTA
>JBATTD010000129.1:0-2932 GCA_049670345.1 Ignavibacteriaceae bacterium | reverse complement strand
TTTCATTATCTCTCCTTTTTTATTGATTGATGAATTAGTTAGTTATTTGTTTGAAAATATTTTAATTGTATCCACAGTATATTTTACTGTTTATCTTCTATTCTGTGTAGGAAATAGAAATAGCCTTATCCTTGAAAAGTGGAGGAGAGGATTAAGAGAGAAAAGGAGTTAAAAACTTAAGCCCTGCAATAATAGGATCAGAATAAAAATTCTATTTTAAACTTTTTATAGTGCCTCCTCAAAAAGTTTTGTAGATTAAAATATGTTCACACACACATTGCGGTAGTAGAAGTGATTCAAACTAAGTAATTATATGATAATCAGCAAATAAAATATTTAAAAATTTTTACGTAATGACACCATTTTGTAATTATTATCGGTGGCAAGTTTTGTGGTTAGCAGTATTGATTTCAATATTGGTAATAGAAAACGTTACAGTAGACTGAGTAGACGAGACAAGCTTAATTCCAATGGTGAAGCAAATTAGACAAGTATTTAATATAAAAAATAAATCTTAGGGTAGGATAAACTCACCAATACAATAATTATCTTTGCGGTGGTACTGGATCCTGATGGACGATTGAATAGATTTTATCCTTACATTCCTGTATATACCCAACTCTGCCATTCTTTCCGCTGCTCATCTGGCTGCCGCTACGTTTTTTTAATGCAGTTAATCTTTCATCCTTTTCGTCCTGTTTTTACGGATATTTTTATATCGAATGATGTATTAAGGTAAAGGCATATTGATGTGTCTAAAATACAGCGAATATGGTATATGCTTTGACTCATAAAATTTTAAACTAAGCGATGTTGGAACTACTAATTTCCAATTATTTGTAGAAACTTCTGGTTTAGCAATTTAACTTTGATATGATAAAATTTGATGCGATTATTTATCGGCACTTTTTTTGTTAAATGAGATTGTATTTACAAAAGAATTGCTATCTTTACTATGTGTAAGATATTTTTCTTTGATTCTTCTAAACAAAGGGAGAGGTATTGAAGATGTTTAGCACATATAATAGTGTTGACCAGACCGAAACTAAAAAGTTTTATCCTCCCGGACAAAACCATTTCAAAACAGCAATTAATTTTACCATTTTATCCATAAATAATGGATCATTTCAATTAACATTCTATAACAAACTGAGGAGAAAAATATGAAAAAAAGAGCAACAGTATTAATAATGCTGGCAGCATTATTATTTATGACCAACGGAATTGCACAGGTTCAACTTGGTCTGCAGGCAGGAGCCAATTTTGCCGACGTTACCTTGGACCCGACACAAGAGGGTTTTGAAACAAGTATGAAAACGGGATTTTTGTTCGGCGGTGTATTGTTTTATAGTTTTTCACCTATGTGGGGTTTGCTGATCGAACCGGCGTATGTTCAGAAGGGTGCAAAAGCTGATCTTTCCGAGACAGTAGATGGGATGCTTGCAACAATAGAAGCGACTCTTACCGGAGACTATCTTGATATTCCTGTTCTGTTAAAAGCATCGTTTGGAGATGGACCGGTAAAACCATATTTATTAGCCGGTGCTTCTGTAGCATTTTTACTTGGTGATGTTGAATTAGAGCTAGATAAAGCCACAATAGCCGGACAGGATATTACCAGCATGATCCCCAGCGATGAAAGGACACAAAAATTAGAAACGAAAAGCACTGATTTTATACTGAACTTTGGCGGCGGAGTTTTAATTCCTTTAGGACAGGTAAATATTTTCATAGAAGGGCAGTATAATTTAGGACTTTCTAATCTGAATGATGAGCCGAATGATGATATGAAAATTAAAACTACAGGTATTCAGATTAAGGCAGGAGTATTATTTCCTCTAAAGTAATTAATTTACATAGTTGGTTTTAATTTGTATTTATCTTTAACAATTTCTTGTTGTAAAGTAATGCCTATTTAACAATAATCATTAAGCAAACCCCTGCCGGATTTTGGCAGGGGTCTTTTATTGTTTTTCTTTTCTTTACTACCCCGAAATGATCCCACCCGGTGGGAGATATACTTTTTAGAAGTAAGCTTAGCATCTATTTATTCAGCCGCACCTGTCTGAATAAATGTGATTCGGGTATAGCACAAACGGGTATTATAACTTTAAATAACTCCGCAGTGTCACTGAAGGGCAGATAAACGAGTCCACCAATCGTATCACCGGGATTAAGAACTGATTCGTTCAAAATTTCATTTTTCCAAAAATCTTTGCTTGCTTCTAAATCATCTTCCACGTTTGAATGAAATGCTTCTTCATTAACCTGGTTTATTCCTGTACCAAAAACATCTGTAAATACAGCTGTCCCCTTATCTTCTCTTTCACTCGATAGATCTGCAATTACACTTATAACACCCAAAAAAATATTCTCTACAGTTGCAGCGGTGTGTCTGCCATCTTCTACTCTCATCATCCGGTTTACTGCTTCAATCTCCATTTCAGGATTTACAGCAAAATAACGTTCAGTATACAGCTTGTCCTGATCATCAATATTTTCAACTACCCCCAGGTAAATTTCTGTGAAATAAATTGCAAGAACATCTTCTACGGTACTCTCAACCTCAACATAGAAAAGAAAAAGATCGCCCTCCTGCCGGATGAATTCTATTCGGCTTTTTGCACATTCAATCGCCTCTTCTTCAGAGTAATAACCGGTTGGTTCTTCAAGCGGTTGTACAGTAAAAATTGGTGGGGCAATTGTTTGATGAGTTGAACAACCAAGCAAAAGCACTACTGCTGCTAGTGAAACTGCAATCTTAATAATCTTTATACTTAACATGATAAATCTCCTTATTCTAAAGCTCATCTCTTGCTATAAATATCCCGCCAGATTTTTATTGAGATTATTAAGTTTAATCGGACAGTTATACAGATAAATGTTTAGTATTTAGGGCAGGATTGTTTTGGCTTGGTTACACTTGTTTGTT
>JBATTD010000128.1:0-2178 GCA_049670345.1 Ignavibacteriaceae bacterium | reverse complement strand
GCATTCAGTTGATCTGAGAAAAGGGAGGGGGTCGGTTCTAGGTACCCATTCCCGGAAGAATTTTCAATATATATTTGAACTATACGAATCTTAATCTGCTGAGAAAAATAAATCCTCTTAATTTTTTACTTATTAAAGATGTTATGTGGCCTTTTATAATAATTTATCAATTCCACGCATCATTAAAATTTTTAATTAATGACAATGACTCTCTCGTAATTTCTTTTGATATCCCAAACTTTAAGTATATTTGATCTACAATCGCATCTTCGTCTTTAAGCTGAACTCTATTTACATTTGAATCTTCAATTTCAATTAAGGAAAGATTATGTATTACAACGGATGAATTTACACCATATTTCACTAATAAAACTGCATTCAGAAAAGTGGATGTACTTCTCATTGAATCTTCAATAACCATCTCGAATTCTGTTATTGATCGAGGGTGTGGTTTCACAATATAACCATGTTTATTTTTTCCATCACGGATTAACTGTAATTCAGAATAATTTCTATTATCTTTTGGCTTAATAATGTATTTATCACTGCCATAAGTTAGTTCATAGTTTTTAGCTAAATCCAAAGGTATTGGATTATAAAAAGGTGCAGCGTATCCAACATCCACAAGGTATTCTTTATGATTAATTTCAACGATGTTGACAATATGAACGTCTGGATTAGTCATATCCGCTCCACACAACCTAACATTGTATCCTAAATAACCCAGTAATTTATTCAGGTAGTAGTTGTTAGAATAGCAGGTACCGCCAAAATTATATTTTCTTATACCATCAACATATAGTTCAAAATCGGGGATGGATTTGATATTAAAGTTTTTGAGATAATAAAGTTTTGAAATGTTTTCAAAAGGTACATACATAAGATGTGCTTTTATGATTTTAGTTAAAGCTGCTAAACTAGGTTTACTCTTTGATATTCTTAGTGCATCTAGATAACGATAATAAATTGATTGGCACATATTTAAAAATCACTCCTTGATTGTACAGTCACATAACGTCTGCATCACCGGCGGCATTCAGTGATGGTTGATTAACAGTGATCCTTGTATTGGAACTTTAGAAAAAGCCCTGTCGAGGGCGCTATTGCCGTCCGGTGCATGCTGTTGTTATGTCTTTTATTCTTTATTTAATCTTCTGACATTTAACATGAGACTTAGTTTCTTCAATAATCTTTATAAATCCAGATTTTTCTATCTTTTGAATTGTTTCTGATCGTGGTTGATGACCGTCCTCAATAATTATTGTCCCATCATTTTTTACTAATCTGCCTAGTTCTTTTAAAAACTCATTTGGTTGTTCAATCATGTGAAACATGTCCAATGCGTAAACTACATCAGCAGTGCTGGTATTTATAGGTGTTTTGTATTTTTCTGCGAGCACTGCCTCAACATTTGATAATTTGTACTTTTCTATTTTCTCTTTAACTTTCTTAATGGCAAGTGGATGAATATCTACGGCTATTACTTTGCCTGACTGTCTAACAGTATTGGAAGCAATTTGGATATATCGAGCAGGACCACAACCATAATCAATAACGATTTCTCCTGGCTTAAGACCGAGTGTCTTAAAGTTCTTACTAGATTGATTTCCCAAAATATCCATTAATTTCATAATAAATGTCATAACATGAAAAGCAATATTTGAAATTGCTTCCCTATTTTTTCCTAAAAGAAAATTGCCAAGTGTTTTTTTGTTTTCCATCGTGTTTCCTTGTAATTTTTTCACATAACGATTATGCTTACCAGTTGGGGCAAAGCGGCAGCGTAGCCTCAACCCGAGTAAAGCATTTTGTTATGTTTTTTATTCTTTTTGTTTATTCGATATCATTGAAAAATAAATCAGCTATGTATATTTTTGTAGAAATCGCTTGGTCGCCCACCGCAGCACCTCTAAAGCGTAGTTCTTCCCAGCCAGATAAACGCCCACTCCAAACATGATATGCACCAATAAGAAAACAACAGGGCCGCCAACTGCGATTATCATCGGGTTCGTCAATTTCACCGACAGATAGCTCAAGAAAACTAAAGTCAACCAACTTATCAAAAAACTCGTCGCCATTAAGAATAAGCCTACGTAGACACGCGCGCTTTGTTGCTGCTTCAAGATAGATAGCCTGTCCGGGCTGGTCAGGGATTTTTGACCGAACTCGGTCTGCGCC
>JBATTD010000127.1:0-1708 GCA_049670345.1 Ignavibacteriaceae bacterium | reverse complement strand
CCTTAGAGGAGTTTTTAAAGTGGTACCGGAACCGAAGCCAATATGTAAAATTGAATAAAAATGAATTGCGAAGTTTTTCGAAATCATTAGAAAACCTTATCTGGAGGATGTTGAGGGATAAATTATTATCTGAAAAAGCTTATAAAAGAAACTTTCATCATACTGAGTCTTTTGAAAAACAAGCAAAGTGGTGGAAAGAAAAAATCGTTTATAGTGCTGTCAAACGAGAAATTATTGAATCAGTCGCATTAGAACAAGATGAAGTTATCTTGAATAAACCTGATAGTTTATCGAGTGAATCAAAAGATGAAATAATGAGATTGAATATAAGCAGACAGTTATTAAATAAAATCAACAAATTAAAAAACACATACAATATTAAAATCAATGAGAATGTACTTGAAAATGTAATCGTTTCGGAAGAGAATAATCCTAAAGCGATAGATTTTTATACGGTAAAAAAAGGCGGATTGATTCCAAGGACTCCATATCCCACAATTGATTTTGAATGGATTAACTGGGAATGAAGTATAATATAAACTGATAATTAATTTTGATAAAAAAAATATTTAAATATTTACATCTTAGCCCGCTGTTGCTCATTTGTCTTCTTTTATCTTGTGGAGATGGAAATGGCAGTAGCGAGGAAATTTTATATTGGTCTTCTAACAACACTCACGAGATAGAATTCGCAGACTATCTTGTCACTCAATGGAATGAAGAGAATCCTGATATGACACCAATTAGATTTCAACCTGTCCCCGAAGGACGATCGAGCGAAGAGATAATTTTAGCTGCGGTTGTAGGAAAAACTACACCTGATATTTATTCTAATATCTGGCAGGGAGATGTTGAAGCGTACGCACAGGCTGGGGTATTGATTCCATTCGATACATTGGATGGATTTATTGAGTTCATTTATGAAAGATGTGACAGTTCCGTTATTGAAGAAATAAAATCTCAAGACGGACATATTTATCAAATCCCCTGGAAAATCAATCCGATAATGTTGATATACAATGAGAATGTAATTGCAGAATTGGGATTAGAAAAACCACCACGTACTTATACGGAATTTTTTAATGCATGTGAGTTGTATAAAAAAGACAATAACGGTGATGGTTATGTTGATCAATGGTTCGGATATTCTGAAGTGATGGTTACCTGGTGGCAAAGGTTCTTTGATTTTTATCCACTATATCTTGCTGCATCCGGAGGAGCGCCTTTAATTAAAGATAACAAAGCTGTTTTTAATAATAAATATGCTTTGCAAGTATTAACATTCTTACGTACACTTTACGAGAATGATTATTTCGCGCAGGAGCGCTTATCTGCAAAAATGGATGTCTTTTTGTCTGAAGTGATTGCAACAAGATTTGTGGGTCCCTGGGAAATAATTCATGCTGAAAAATTTAAACCTGAAGGTTTTGAGTATGATTACACAACAATGCCTGTACCTGATGATTTTTCCGGACCTGCTTACACATACGGTGATCCTAAGAATATTGTGATATTCAATACCTGTCAAGATCCCCAATTGGCGTGGGAATTTATAAGGACAATGATTACTAAAGATAGTGATCTCAAATTACTTGAGCTTACAACGCAGGTGCCTCGTAGAAAAAATATAGATAAAGAAAGTCCTTTTATTGAGTATTTTGAATCTAATCCAAAGATGAGAGCATTCGCAAAGCAATCAAATTATGTA
>JBATTD010000126.1:0-3892 GCA_049670345.1 Ignavibacteriaceae bacterium | reverse complement strand
GCTATCGGATATATTTAGTAAGGAAAAAGTTGAAGAGATATTTATTCCTTTCCCTGATCCGCATTACCCGCGAAAGAGTATTAAAAGACTTGTTGATAAAAATTTTTTGAATGTTTATAAAAGCATTGTTACTGAAAAAGCAAAGGGACACCTTAAAACTGATAATGAAGAATTATATAATTATACTTTAAATATTTTGAACGAGGAAAATTGTAAAATCCATTTCGCAACTTCAAACCTTTATGGCGAACAAGATTTAGAATATAACCAGACAATAAAAACAAAATACGAAAAGCAATATTTGGAGGAGGGCAAAGAAATAAAATACATTTGTTTTGATATAATTTCTTGCTCTTAGTTGATAAAAGTATATACCGTTAGTTAGGCATTGATGAACCAACCCGTTCGGAAATTGAGTCAAACCCGAAAATTTTATTTTGTAATTTTATTATTCAGATAATTCTGCCAGAGCATTCTTGCTGCCACTGATCTATATAGCCTCCACTTTTCTGCAATTTTAATTTGTTTCTCATATGTAGGATAAGATCGAAGTCTTTTTATCTTCCTCATAGATTTTGCCAAAGCAATATCTCCGGATGGCCAGATATCCGATCTACGCAAAGCCATTAAAAGATAAATGTCTGCCGTCCAGGAACCGATTCCCTTTATCCGGCTCAGCGTTTTTTTCACATCATCATCGTTCATATTGTTTAAAGATTTAAGATCCAATTTATCATCTAAAATTGCGGCAGCTATATTAATACAATAAGAAGATTTTTGACGTGTGACTCCCAATGATTTAAGATAGGCAATTCCCAATTCCTCAAATCGTACTGGGGTAAATGGTTTAATATTTCTTGCAAGTTTTCTGTATGCTGCTTTAGCCGATGCAAGAGAAACCTGCTGTTCAAGGATTATTTTTATTAACGTTGTAAACCCGGGTCGTCTTGCCCATAGAGGAGGCACACCATCTGCCTCATAAAGTGCAGCAAGATCTTTATCTTTTTTCGATAGGTACTTTACCGCTTTTAAAAGTTTCTGTTTGTTTAGGTAGTCTTTCACATTGATCAGTTTTAAATAATTAATGTTTAATACTTTTTTTTAATTGATGATTTGATATGAACCTTTATTTATGATGCCAATTATTTTGGTCTTCAGAGTCATTTGGTGACAGCCCGAGTATATCACCGTCAGTATTTATACCCAATCCAAGCACCATTCTGTTCACATAATTGAAATAGGATGTAACCTGGTTCAGCTCAAGTATTTCACCATCATCCCATCCTACACTTCGCAATTTGTCTATATCATCTTCTGTAATATTCATCGGGTAAATAGTTAGCATTTTGACATAATAAAGTGCCATACACTCCTTTGCATTAAAAATTCTAGCCATATTTTGTGTCTCTAATGCTGAGCGAATTTTCTTTGCATGTTGATCATTTTTTAGCAAACGACTCATACCCGCAAAATGATGCTCAATACAATAATCACAATTGTTTAAAATGCTCGTGTAAACTCCTGCAGCTTCCAGGAACCATTTTGGAATTTTATTGTTGATATGATGAAGAACATATTTATATAAAGCCATATGTCCTTCCATTGAGTGCGGCCTCAAACTGTGTGCGATCATTACATTATCAACATTATTTCCAGGTCCTTTTATTCTGTCATAAAGTTGCAAAAGTTTACCTTTGGCATCTTCATATGAGATTGTTTTTATCCAGGTCATATTTAACTCAAAATTTATTTAAAGGTTGATCAATTTATGTAATTGTGATTACTTATTCTCATTCCATTATGCTATTTTTGTTCTGCTTTTCCAATTAGTTTTACTATAATAACTGAAAAATATTAAACCCCGGAGAAAGAATGTCTTACGAATTAATCAACAAATCAGAATTTGATAGAGTAAAATCCTCTAATGACGATTGGGACGCAAAAACGCAGCTTTTTGCAGATATGTGCCGTTACAACACTTTAGTTGCAGTGAAGAAAGCCGGCTCGGGTCATCTCGGCTCATCTTTAAGTGCAATGGATATTACAACCTATCTTTACTTAAATGAACTAAACATTTTTGAAGTAGGACTCGATTCTCAAGATCGTGATATTTACTTTTCTTCAAAAGGACACGATGTGCCGGGATTGTACTCAATTTTTTACGCACTTGGAATTATTCCTGCAGAAAAACTTTTGATGCTGAGAAGATTGCACGGGTTAGATGGTCACCCTGAAGTTCGCCAGCCCGGAATTGAAGCAAGCACAGGTTCGCTCGGTATGGGAATCTCAAAAGGAAAGGGAATGGCTTGGGCGAAAACTTATCAGAAAAGAAAAGGACACGTTTATGTTTTAACAGGTGATGGTGAATTTCAGGAAGGACAGATTTATGAATCACTGCAAGCTGCAGCTCATCAGAAAATTGGCAACCTTACTGCAATTATGGATCATAATAAATATCAAACAGATATGCTTGTAAGCGATGTAAATAATATTGAAGATGTGGTTAAAAAAGTTTCGGCATTCGGATGGCATGTTGTGAGGATTAACGGACACGATTACAATGAACTAAAAAAGACTTTTACTGAGCTGAAAAAAGTAACAGATAAACCGAAGATGATTATTGCCGATACCATAAAAGGAAGGGGAGTTTCATTTATGGAAAAACCGGAAACAGAAACATTTGAGGGAAAGACACTTTACAAATGGCATTCGGGCGCACCCGATGATGAAAGTTATGTAAAAGGATTAGCTGAGTTAACTGAAACAATTAATAATCTTTCAGATAAGTTAAAAATTGATTTAATACAAATTCCCGTGAACGAACCCGAAGGAAAAAGTTCAATTAAGGGTGAGAAAGAATTTGTTACAGAAGCTTACGGAGATGCGCTCTGTGAGATTGCAAAAACTAATGATAAACTTATTGTTCTCGATGGTGATCTTTCCGCAGATTGTAAACTTAGAAAATTTGAAAAGATGTATCCTGATAGGTTTATTGAGAACGGAATTGCTGAGCAGGATATGGTTTCAATGGCGGGCGGATTAGCAAGAATGGGACTCGTTCCCGTTGTAAGCACATTTGCAAGCTTTCTTGCGGCAAGAGCCAATGAACAAATTTACAACAATGCTGGTGAGCAAACCAAAGTTGTGTACACATGCCAGTTTTCCGGAATGATTCCCGCAGGACCAGGCAAATCACACCAGAGCGTTAGAGATATTTCTCTTTTCGGTGCGCTGCCAAACGTTACAATCATCCAACCGTGTAATGCAGAAGAAACAAAATGGGCGACAGAATATTGTGTTAATGATGCTGAAGAGAATTGTGTTTTAAGATTGGTGATCGGTCCCTCACCTGAAAAGATTGAACTGCCAAAAGATTACAGATTTGAAGTCGGTATTGGTACAGCATTAACCGAAGGCAAAGATGCTGTTCTTTTCGGTTATGGTCCTGTTATGCTTCACGAAGCTTTACTGGCTTCTGATTATTTAAAGAAGATCGGTTTTGGTTTGAAAGTAATCAACATGCCCTGGTTAAATATAATTAATACGGAATGGCTAAAAGAAATTGTGAAAGATCAGAAAAAAATATTTGTACTTGAAGACCACTCTGCTATTGGTGGGCTGGGAGATAGATTATTAAATATGATGAACGAATTAAATATTCTTGAAGGAAAAACTTTTACAAATTTTGGATTGAAAGAATATCCTGAATGCGGTACCCCGTGGGAAGTATTAAATTATCACAAATTAGATGGAAAGTCTCTTGCCCAAAGAATTTCAGGCAAAGCGAATATTGAAGAAGTTGATGAGATAAAAGAAAAATACACTGAAGATGCGCCGCAGTAATATATATCGATTCAATTATTAAAAAAAACAACCCACACCTGTTTTACAA
>JBATTD010000125.1:0-2106 GCA_049670345.1 Ignavibacteriaceae bacterium | reverse complement strand
CATCTAGATTCATTATGCTGATGGTTTTTAGATATCCCTGTGAACTTAAAATTGTTGTTAGTAAATGATGAAACTGGATTTTACTTTCTTCTGATAAAATCCCATATCTAATTTCGGGTCTTTTTGCCAACCCAATAGGAAAGTTGGTCCAATAAGTTCTCAGCGAATCCTTAAACGAAAGGCTCGTTAATTGGAGTTCATCTTTGTTTAGCGTGTTTAAAAACTTATTCGTTTCATCTCTAATATTTTCAGATGTTTGGCAAAAGGTATTAGCATTTAGTATTAACAGAAATAATACTATTATCTGAGCACAAGTATTTAATAAGTGAACTTTTTTAATTAAAAATTTCAACTTTTTTTCCTTTTCATTAAGAATTAGTTTCATTTATAATATTAAAACATTTTTGAAAAATGCATATGAACTGTCATCCACTTTCCATCCTGCTTTACCAAAACCATACTTGCCCTGCCATTCTGAGTATTTAATTCACCACCCTTTGGCATTGTTTTAAATTTGTAGTACCCGCTTATTACCGCAGTGTCGCCGTTATAAATTCTGATAACATTATCCTGCTGGTAATAATTAACATACTGCAGTTGTGAAGTTCCCTCAATAAATTCTTTCCAGGCCTTAGCATCGAACCTTAAAGGTGACCCAACAGTTGTGAAAGCAGTGTTGTCATCAACGAATGCTGAAAAATATGTTTTGTAATCCTGATTGTTAAACGCTTCGATTGTTTTAACAAGTGTAGCTTCAACATCTTCCTTATCACCTGCAAAGGTGCTGCCTGCTAATACAGCAAACAGAAAAATGATTGCAAATAATTTGAAATGTTTCATTGTCGTTCCTTTCATTTATAAATTATATTTAATAATTCATCTTACGTAAAAGTTGTCATTCTGAACGAAGTGAAGAATCTTATTAATTTATTTCACTCCGCCTGCCTACCGCAGGCAGGCTCAATATGACATAGTATCGGTTGTACGTAATGTGAGTTATTGATTAATTGTTAGCTGGATCAAATCCAAAATTTGCATGAACGAGCATCCACTCACCATTCATTTTTACATATACTCTTGTAGATTTTGCTTTTGAATTATTAGTTTTTCCATCCTTATCTTTTACTACACCGGCAAAATTGTATGTGAGGACTGCTACATCACCAAAAACCTGAACTTTCGGATTGAGCATTTCATCTGCGAGTGAAGTCCCGCCAGAAAAATTTGCATCGCTAAGAGTAAAATTTTTGGTTCTCCCATCTATACGGGTTGAATAACTTGCGTTGAACTCAGTATAATCATCTGAAACATGTTTATTTCTAAAAGCCATGTCACTTTCATTTTCAGCCTTCCAGAGCTTATAGGTTAAAGCTATAATCTCGTCCTCTACAGTGGGTGACGGGACCTGTGCCATTATACCGGTGGATAAACTGAGAATGAGAAAAATTACCATTACGAACGATGTTCTTTTTAGAGATTTCATGATCTCTCCTTTTTTATTGATTGATTGGTTGGTTGATTAATTAACCTTTGGGCATTTCAATGTTTAAGTCTGTAGCTTTTTTCATTGCTGCCATTGCTTCTTCAACTGAAATAAGTACAGTAGTTTTTTTTACCCGCTTTATCACAAATCAAAAATTCTTATGTGCTTTATTATAAATCTGAACAGGCAGATATTTCACTGCCTGTTCATTTGAATTCATTATTTCATCAATAACATTTTATTTACTTGATTGAAAGTACCTGCAGTTATCCTGTAGAAATACACTCCGCTTGATAATTTATTTCCACTGTCATCTGTTGCATCCCAGGTTACCTGGTGATATCCTTCGCTCATATTTCCATCAACAAATGTTTTTACAAGCTGACCTACACTGTTATAGATTTTCAGTGTAACACTACCTGCTTCAGGAATGCCAAACCGAATCTGTGTTGTCGGGTTAAATGGGTTAGGGTAATTTTGCATTAGAACGAAATCAGTGGGTATTTTAATTGTGTTATCTTCAATACCGGTTGTAGTACTCATTCTTAAGATAGTGCCACTTTGGCCAACAACGGTACCAGTATTTGCATCTGTAAAGGAGGCTCCATATAAAACTTCTGTTC
>JBATTD010000124.1:0-3423 GCA_049670345.1 Ignavibacteriaceae bacterium | reverse complement strand
ATGCATTCATCATCATCCTTTTTATTAGTTAATGATTCAATATATTTAGAACGCCAGGGCGACCAAAGTTTTTCCATAATTAAAAATAGAAAGCCGGTTCAAATCCGTTGAATTTTTTCCGGTTAAGTTTAAAAGATTAATTTCCTTCTTCTCTTGATTTATTATACTCATTTATTACTTTCTGTTCAACTTCTTTAGGAGCTTCTTCGTAATGATGGAATTTACGATAATGCACTCCTCTGCCCTGGGTTATGCTTCGTAGATGCGACGAGTATTTATATAATTCAGCCAATGGAACAAGAGCTTTTATTATTTGGAAATGTCCGTCAGAATCCATCCCTTGAATTTTACCTCGTTTACTAGAAATATCACCCATAACATCACCCATATATTCATCGGGTACTTTTATCTCAATTTCATATATCGGTTCAAGCAAACATGGTTTAGATCCAAGAAATCCTTTTTTAAAACACTGAGATGCAGCTAATTTAAATGACATCTCATCCGAATCAACATTGTGGAAAGTACCATCGAAAAGTGTAACTTTAACATCAACTACCTTGTTGCCTGAAATAACGCCTTTTCCCATAATTTCCTGTATGCCCTTCTCAACAGCCGGTATAAACCTTCCAGGAATTGCACCGCCAACAATAGAATTTACAAATTCAAAACCGGCTCCTCTCGATAAGGGTTCCATTTTAAAATGAACATGCCCGTATTGTCCTCTACCACCGGATTGTTTCTTATGTTTATGTTCAACATCATTTACACTTCCTTTAATCGCTTCACGGTAAGGTATTCTCGGTTCCACAAGATCAACTTCCACACCGTAACGCTCTTTTAATCTTTTAACAGCAAGGGCTAATTGCAATTCTCCTTGCCCGGAAATTATGGTTTGAGATATTTCGGGATCGTACCTTACACTGAATGAAGGATCTTCTTCATGTAATGTATGCAAACCTGATGCAATTTTATCTTCATCTCCTTTTGCTTTAGGAATGATAGCTCCTCTAATTACGGGTTCCGGGATTTCTATAGGATTAATTATTACCGAATAATTCTTAGACGCAAGTGTATTGTTAGCGTGGGTGTCTTTCAGTTTAACAACAGAGGCAATATCACCGGCTATAACTTTACTAACCTCTTTTCGATGATGACCGTTAAGTATAGAAAGCTGGTTAAGTCTTTCAATTTTATTATTATTTTCATTCAACAAATCCAATCCTGCACTAACTGAGCCCGAATATACTTTGAAAAGAGAAAGTTCACCAACGTGCTGCTCCGAAATAATTTTAAAGATGAAAATAGCCGGCTCACCATTTTTATCTGCTTTTACAAGAACTTTTTCACCTTTACCTGCCAGAGTTGCTTCTGAACCTTCGGTATCTGAAGGAGAAGGAAAATATTGAGATGCGAAATCGAGAAAATTATTTACACCAACACCTTTAACAGAAGACAAAGCAAATGCAGGTACTAATGAATCTGATTTTATTGCATCTTTTATTCCTTTCAAAAGATCATTTTCTGTTAAATTTCCTTCTTCAAAATACTTATTCATTAGTTCTTCTGAAGTTTCTGCAATCTTTTCAATTAATTCGGTTCTATAGTTCTCAACTTTTTCTTTCAGATCTTCCGGCACATCAGCTTCCGCGACTTTTTTACTGCCAACTTCGCCATAGGTATATGCTTTCATTTTAACCACATCAATTACAGTATCAAAGTTTATACCTTCGGAAACAGGAAACGTAATTACCGTTACATCGGAAGAAATTCTATCTTTAGCTTGTGCTAATGTTTCATCAAATGTAGAATGTTCGTTATCTACTTTATTTATAATTACACTTTTGGGCAGATTGTAATGTTTAATAACATCAACTGCAGCTTCGGTCCCAACTTCAACACCTTCGGCAGATTTGATTAATATAACAGCAGTTTCACAAACCTTTAATGCACTTCTAACTTCGCCTGTAAAATCGGAATAACCCGGCGTATCTAAAATGTTTATCTTGCAATTGTTCCATTCAAGATGCATAATTCCTGTAGCGATAGAAATTTGTTTCTCAATTTCATTTGGTGTGTAATCGGAAATAGTATTTCCTTCTTCAATTTTTCCGATTCGCGTAGTTTCTCCTCCTGAAAATAACATTATTTCCGACAGTGTTGTTTTTCCGCTGCCTCCGTGTCCAACAAACGCAATATTGCGAATCGCTTCAGTTTCATATTCTTTCAAGGGATTCCTCCTACAAAACTATAGGTGAGTAAATATTAACTTAACTATCTTTCTTTCTGAAATAACTTAAAAAAGTATTCAAACCATTATTTAATGCTGTAATTTCTTTTATGAATGACATCACCGGACCTTCAATACCTCCTCTAACTTTCTCTTCAAATTGAAGAATTGTATCAACTCTATCTTTAATGCTTAGTACAACATTTTTAGAAATATCCACATGTGCTTTTGCATTACCGGTAATTTCTTTAAGATTATCTGAGAGTTCTGTTGTAGAATTTAAGAGAGGTTGTAAATTTTTGGAAAGCTCGTTTATATCCGCCTGCATTGCATTAACCGTATTTGAAATTTTCCAAATATAATAGATTAAAGCAATGCACAGTGCGGTAGCCGCGATTATTAAAACTACAAGAAGGATATCAATCAAAACCAACTTTAATTATTCTTTGTTTCTTTATAAGCATCAACACCTGCTTTAATAGCAGTTTTAACCTGACTTGTTTTTTGATCAACTTTTTCTTTACCGGTTTTTACAAGCAAATCAGTTTTCGATCTTGCCTCTCCCAAAACTTTCTCAGCATCTTTAATAAGTTCATCGGATTTGACTTTTGCATCTTTAATTAACTTCTCTGATTTCTTCTTGCCGTCATTTATAAGATCTATCGCTTTATCTTTTGCTTCGGCAAGATATTTATCAGCTTCGTCCAGGTATTCATCCGATTTAGTTCTGATTTCTGCTCTAAGTTCTTTACCTGTTTTAGGCGCGTATAACAAAGCTAATGCAGCACCGAGTGCACCACCCGTTATAAATCCTATTAGAACACCTTTACCCAAATGATTTTCTTGTGCCATTTTTCAACTCCTTTTAATTCAATTATTTAAGGATGCAAAATATACCAATAGGGCTTTAGATAATCAAGAAAAGTGCTTATTATTAACTATTTCAGCCCTATAGCAAAAATTACAATCCAACAAAAATTAAAAAATTTTAATAACTAATTACTATTGAATTTAGCCACTTTACATATTTTTAATTATTTCAGCTCCAAATTCTGAAGTCCTAACTTCCTTTGCACCTTTCATCTGTCTTGCAAAATCGTATGTTACCACTTTCGTACGTATTGCTTTTTTCATTCCATTTTCAATAAGCTTGGCAACTTTATCCCACCCCATATAGTAAAACATCATTACAC
>JBATTD010000123.1:0-4654 GCA_049670345.1 Ignavibacteriaceae bacterium | reverse complement strand
AACTCACTGTAAGTACCATTTTTGTAAAGTGCTACAACATACTTTGCATAATTATCTTTCAGCAAGTTAATTTCTTCTTCAATACTTTTTATTTCTTTTTTGAGGCTGGTAATTTCTCTTTGCTGAATTGCTTCTTCTTTTCTTAGTTTGTTTATAACTTTATTTAAAAGGAATGCCTGCTTATTATAATTTTCTAACGCTTCGAATGATTCTTTTTCCTTTTGTGTTTTTTGGGTAAGTTCATTTTCTAATTGAGCAATTTCATTCCTTAAAATAAAAAGTTGGGATTCTTTTTCTTCTATTTGGTCCTCATCCTGAGGAAATAAAAACGAGGATATGAATAAGGTAAGAAATAATATTTTATGTGCGGTTAACATCTGTTTATAATTTTATATTTTTGTCAGTCCGCCGCGGCGGAGAACTCGCATTTTAATCATCTTCTTTTGGGTAAATATTTTTACTTGCTCGTTTCATCACCAGGAAATGATTGTGGCATCTTCCGGCAGAATAAAATCGATATAAACATCTGTTTGGTTAGCAACAATATTTCTGTAATCAATACTTAATTTTTGATCGGCTAACTTATTTTCTATCTCAATGGTAAACGGAACTGCTACATTATCCAGCAATTCAAAACTTGAGTACTTCCCTTTAATATTAACAAAGCCGTCATTTGATTTTAACTGGTAATCTGTAATGCTCAATTCCCTGATATCAACTTTATACGTTGTTGTAATTCCATTAATCGAATCAATATAAGTTAATATATATTTATCGTAATTAACTTCGTAATTATCCGGCTGCTTGTAAAGATTTTTTGTAAGATTAACCGATCCGACAAAAGCATCTAAAAGATCATTGAAGGATAAATTGATCTTAAAAATATCTTTTAGAATATCGTCATTCACTTCTCCTGTGTATGCTGTATTTTCAAGGGCATCATAAAAAATATAGCTATCATTTGTAACTAACGCCTGTGCAAGTTCTATTCCAAACGGACCGAGAATGGTAAGATAAATTGAATCCGGTTTTTGCATCATAACTCTAAAATTAGCACTGTTATTGTACTGCTCTGATTTGATTTTGAGCACACCAACACCTTCAAAGTTTCTTATTTTTCTTCGGTTTGCTTCAAGTTTATTTATCAATCTTTCTGAAGGAAGAATTTCAACTTCATCAAGCGGTTTAGAAGGGACACATCCCCAAAAGGATAATGTAAGAGTAATAATTATTATATGAATAAAGACAACAACTAATTTCAAATCACACCCGACTCAATTTTTTTTATAAGAGTTTCACTATCCGAATCCAATTCCAATGCCTTCTTCCATGTTTCCATTGCCTGCGTTTGCTTTCCGTTCATAAATAGTATATCACCTAAATGTTCCAACATTACTGAATTCTCACCACCAACTTCAATTGCTTTTTCAATATACTCTTGTGCTTTATCGTATTCCTTAAGCTGATAATATATCCAACCTTTTGTATCCAGATAAGAGGAGTTAAGAGAATCGGCATCCAAGGCAATGGTAACCATTTCCAATGCACGCTCGAGTTGAAGACTCCGTTCTGAAAGTGAGTATGCATAGTTATTGTTTATCAATGCATTATCAGGTTCCAGCTCCAAAGCTTTCTCATAAACACTGTCGCTTGCAGCCATATTTTTTACATTATTATAACTCAATCCTAACTGACCGAGCAGGTTAACCTCATCCGGATTCATCTTTAATGCAATTTTAAGATACTCAATTGCTTCATCTTCACGCCCAAGCTGGCTTAGGGTAAAAGCGTAAGCCGAGATTGCCGTTAAATCATTTCGGTTAATCTGAACAGCTTTAAGTAAGAAGGGTTCTGCATCTATAGTTTTAGTGTTTTGTGCAAGCGATAAACCAAGAATTAAATTAACGGCAAAATCATTTGGAAACATTTCAACTGCTTCGCGCATTAATTTTTCTGCTTCGTCATATTTTTGGTTATCAAAATACAATCCGCCTAAACGAATCCATGCTTGTGAATTATAACGTGCATTTTCAGTAACGTACTTAAAGTATTCAATTGCTGTAGAATCTTCCCTCTCACTTAACGCAATTGCTCCAAGATACAATTTTACCTGCCAATCACTAGTATCGGCATCTATGGTTTCAAAAATATCTTTTGCAATCGGAAAAACGGTTGAATCACTTATTGCTTTAGCAAAAAAGGATGCGCCTATGCCAATCTTGCTCTCAAGCGGAATTCCTTCCTGCTGGATAAGAAAATTATATTCTTCAGAAGCAGCTTCCCACTCTCCCGTCTGAATTAATATTTGTGCTTTTTTTTCCCGTGCATCAAGATCACCAGGTGTTGACTCAATAATATCATTTACCATAATTAGTGCTGCATCATAATTTTCTGTTCGCTGGTAAAACTCAATAATAAGTTTTTGAAGAGCTACATTGCTCGGATCTATTGCGAGAAGTTTTTCAAGTGAGTTTGCAGCTTCTTCATTGTACCCAAGTTTTTCATATAATTCAGCTACTCTAATTAATATATTCCATTCGGGGCCAATAACTTCTATTAACTGTTCATAAATTCTTATTGCTTCAAGCGGTTTCGAATTTTCATATACACGAGCTAATTTATAGTAAGTGTTAACGTCTGTTGAATCAAGCTCAATAAGTTTTTCAAGCACAACTGCTGCAGAATCATTTTCTCTTGCAATGATGAAAATGTCCGCCATCAAATTATAATACTCAGTTTCTTTAGGATCATCTTCAACTGCCAGGCGTATGCTCTGAAGTGCATTTGATAGTTTGTTATTAGCCAAATATGATTTTGCCAATGCGTAATAGATACCACTGCTCGTATCATATTTCAATGCATTTTGATATTCTAAAACAGCGGTTTGGTAATCACCTTCCTGCTCTGCAATACTACCATTAAGAAAGTGTTCCAGTGCTTTCTCTTTCGGATTATCAACTTCTTCAAACTGTTTATTAGTCGTTGCTTCGTGCATTTCTTTGGTGCCAGAACAACTAATGAGTAAACTAAAAAAGATTGCTATGTATAAAAGATATTTCATCTGTATATAATTGTCATTTTTGTCCCGATGAATCGGGAAACTCGCATTATTATTATTTTCTTGTTTGTAAGTAATCTTATACGCTCGTTTCATAAATATTAAAAATTATCGTAAAAATATATTATTATACCTTTGGAATAACAAGGTAATTTATGAATCAACTCCATTTGTTTCATATGTTTATACTTGTCCGCCTCTGTCGGAATTTGAAATTAGGGTCATATGGAACTCACATTATAATTATCCATTTGTTTGTAAATGTTTTTTAAAGCTCGTTTCATTAAATTTTAATTTGTAATAATTGTGTAACAAATCTTGCAAAAATGAAAATCAAAAAAACATTTATCTTACTTTTTATCATATTAATTTTAGCTGGATTCAACCTTCATTATTTTATCTTCAGCATTTATGAAGTTAATATTGTAGTGAAGCCAAATGTAGTTATTGCCGATCCATCCACCGAAATAAAAGTGACTGTAAAACCGATAAATGCAATGGGTTGGGACGTACCGTTTAGAACAGTAAAAGCCAAATTCAAAATTCTGGAAGGAAATGATCTAGTGATAATCAAATTAGTAAATGAAGAAAATGGATTCATTTTATTGCAATCAATAGGAACGGAAGGTAAAGTTGGTATTAATATTGATTCGGAATATTCTTTATTTCCTTCATATGTTGAAGTTCAGATACTACCGAAAACTGTTTGATATTTTTCTTAGGAACTAAATTAAGTTATGTTAATAATTCTTATTTTTGATTATTATTCCTCCAATATTTTTCTTAATGAGGAGCTATGAAAAACTTATTACTTATCATTACCTATTCTTTAATAATTACGAGCATTTCTTTACCACAGGGAACGGCGGGCGAAAAAGCTAAATACGAATATAAATATTTAATTGACATGCCTGTGGCAGGAGTGTTAGAGAAAGGATTTGTAGGTGTAGCCGCTGATATTATGCGAAGCGGTGTGGTGATTGCTTATCTGGATGTCGGTGTTTTCGAAAATCTCAGTTTCGGAATTTCTTACGGTGGTTCAAATATTATCGGCACCGGCTCAATCGATTGGTACAAATGGCCAGGTATAAATGTGCGAGCAAGAATATTGAACGAAACAACAAGTTTTCCCGCACTCACTTTGGGTTTCGACTCCCAGGGTAAAGGGGAATATTTTGACGACCAAAACCGGTACGCAATAAAATCACCAGGTTTTTTTGCTGCTGCTAGTAAAAATTTTGCTCTTTGGGGATTCTTAGCACTGCACGCAACGGGTAATTATTCACTTGAAAATAGCGATGGTGATAATTTTGTGAATCTTCTGCTTGGATTAGAAAAGACGATCGGTTCTCAAGTCTCCTTGATTTTAGAATATAACTTTGCACTTAATGATAACAACGGAGATTTTGGAAGCGGAAAAGGATATTTAAATGCCGGATTGCGCTGGAGTGTGGGAGGTGGTTTTACTCTTGAATTTGATCTTCGCGATTTATTAAAAAACAGCACTATTAACAATTCTTCTCCGGATAGAGCACTAAGGATTGAATATATCCAGGCTATTTTCTAAAATGGCATAAAATCAACTGTTGTTCTCTA
>JBATTD010000122.1:0-6424 GCA_049670345.1 Ignavibacteriaceae bacterium | reverse complement strand
CTGCATTCCATAATTTTATAACTTTCACCTAATCCACCAACTAAAGCATCAATATTCCAGCTCCATTCGCTTAATCCGTCTCTGCCTTCCATCTGAACCGGTTTAACCTTTTGATCTTTAGCATCCCATCCAAGGAAAGTATCCATAAATCCTTCTTTGCCTTCGAAGACTGCTTCAGTTCCGCTATAACCTTTTTGAGCCATCAACGCTGCAAAAACTCCGCTTTGTACTGCAATGGGATCAACGGTGTTTTTCATCATAGTTAATTTACCTGCTGTGGGGCTGCCGATTGTATGATTGTGGCTTCCGCTTATTCCAATTGCATTTACCAATTGATCTTCGTTTAAACCTAAAAGTTTTCCTGCAACAATTGGCGATACAAACTGTGTAAGTGTGGCATGATGCCATTTACGTTCACGTACACCCGGGGTAGCGAACAAACATAATCTTTGTTCAAATTCGTAAGCAAGTATAATTGCAGTGATCACTTCTTTCATTGATGAACCGACCATTTCGCCAACCGAAAATGCGGCGGGAATTATATCAGATGGATGCGATGGGTCTTCTTTCCAATAAATATCATTAAAATCCAAAGCGCGTATCATTAATGAATTTACAAGCGTTGCGTTTACAGCGGGAATTTTATCACCAAAACCGATGAGGGTTGCTTCTTCTTTTCCTGCCATATCTTTATAGATATCTCTTAAGATGTTAACATCTTTTGTGTGATAGCCGCCGTAAGCACAGCCAACTGAATCATACAGATATCTTTTTACTTCATTAATTACTTCCGAGGGTAAGTCTTCGTACTTAAGTTTGATTGCAAATGTTGCTATTTGGCGTGAGATTGATTTATTCATATAATTCATTTTTTATGTTTGAGAAATAGAACGCTGATTTTTAAGATTGGTTATGATCTAAGCTGATCATAATTAATCTGCGTCATCTGTGTTCTATTGCTCTTTTCACCCAACTCTCTAAACCACCAACAATAATAAGTTCCTGTGCGGCTTCACCAACTGGATCAATGGAGTATTGCTTATCATTAAAAGTGATTGAGGAGTTTTTAAAATCTACACTTATTTTTTTATCTGTTTGAACTGTTAATTTTTCAGTTCCGAATTGTTTATTTAAATCGTTGATCAGTTCCGGGCATTCGATTACCAAAAAGCCGTTGTTAATTGCATTCCGTTTATATGTTTCACTGAGTGAACCGGCAAGAACACAGGCAATGCCTTTATACTTAAGTGAGGTGGCGGCTTGCTCGCGGGAACTTCCCGTTCCAAAGTTAAATCCTCCGGCAACGATGTCTCCCTTCTTTGTAATCTTACTAAATACAGGATCGTAATTTTCCATAGCAACTTCAGCTTGCTGTTCCGGAGTGAAATCATCTATGTAGGTGTATTTGCCGGGATAAATTCCATCGGTATTAAGATTATCCTGATGGCAGAAAATCAAGTCGCCTTCAATCAGGTCAGGAAAACCATCAAGAATTTTTACCTTTGGTTTATCTGTAATAGATTTTGTATTTACTTTAATTTCACCTTTAAAAGATAAATTTTCATTCTGCCAATCATAATCAATCTTACCGGAAACAGCGGATGAAGCAACAATAGCAGGGGAAGCCAAATATGCCTGAGCAGTTGGTGAACCCATTCTTCCTTTAAAATTCCTGTTAGTTGCAGATATTCCAACTTCGCCATCTTCGAGCAATCCCACACCTAAACCAATACAGGGACCGCATCCCGGTGGAAGCGGCTTTGCACCTGCATCAAGAAGAGATTGCCAGTAACCCAGTCTTTCACATTCAGTTTGTACTTCGTTTGATGCAGCAGCAACGTAAAACTCAACTTCATCAGCTACTTTTTTTCCGTTTATAACTTCCGCGGCTTCTTTTATATCTTCAACTCTGCTGTTAACACAGGATACAAGGTATGCTTTATTTATTCTGATTTCCTTATCTCTAATTTCAGAAATGGTGGACATAACTTTTACAGAATTCGGTCCAGCAACATATGGTTCGATAGAAGAAAGATCGATTTCAATTTTTTTGGTATAAAAGGCCTCTACATCTGCTTTGACAATATTTTTTTCTAATTCCGAAATTCTTTCTTCATTTATTCTTGGATGTTTCCCTTTTCCATCTTCATCTGATGGGACACCTTCCAAACCTCTTTCTTTAATAAACAGCTTTCTTTTGTTCAACCAATCAACAGTAACTTCATCAATAGGAAAAACGCCCGCAAGAGCTCCCCACTCGGTGGTCATGTTTGCAATGGTTAATCTTTCTTCCACGGATAATTTTTTTACGCCGTCGCCAACAAATTCTATTGCGTGATTTAAAACTTCATCGTTATTGAAATAACCGCACAAAGCGATAATCACATCTTTGCCGGTCACACCTTTATGCAAGCTGCCCATAAATACTACTTTAACAATCGGCGGGACTTTCCACCATGTTTTACCGGTTGCCCAGGTTGCTGCCGCATCCGTACGCACAATCGGAGTCCCCAAACATCCCAATCCGCCATACATATTGGAATGACTATCGGACGCAACTACCATAGTACCCGGCCAGGCATAACCTTCTTCACACATTATCTGGTGCCCGATTCCTCTTCCCGCAGGATAGAAATCAGCGCCCATTGAATTTGAGAACTCTTCAATCTTTCTATACTTATCCAGATTTTTTTCACTCTTATCTTGTACGTTATGATCGAGAGTGTGAACAACCTGTCTTGGATTAAAAAGCTTTGTTGCACCGATTGATTTGAACTTGGGAATTACTGCACCTGTATTATCATGCGTCATCACATATGCAGGTTTAATCATTATATAATCACCTGAATGTACTTCCTGATCAGCGGATAAACCAACTGCAAATTTTTGTGCGATTTTTTCTACCAATGTTTGGTTCATTATTTCCTCTCACGCCTTAAAGGGTTCGAAACTAACAAAATCCGCATGGTGAACAATTATTGCTTCAACATTTCTTTTGGCCAGATCGCCTTCCTTTGCGTGATAAGCAATTATATGAAGAACTTCAGGTGGAAGATCAAAACGATCAGCCAACGCAACACCGCTAAATGGATGCCTTAATAATTTTCCTGCTTTGCTTGTTGTTAATTTGCCATCAATTTTATCGTATTCTAATAGTTTACCTACATCAATTAAAATTGCGCCGGCAATAAGTAAATCCATATCAATCTGAATTTCATCTCCAAAATTCTCTTTCATCTTTTTAGCAATATCAACCGATAACTGAACGCACGTGCGTTTGTGATTCATAAAAGTTACATTGCAGTCTTTTATCAGAAGTGAGAAGGGAATAACTTCAAGATCTTCAGGAGATAAAACGCTGTTCTCAATCGCATATACCCAACAGTCCAGTACTTTTTGTTTTAGGTCCTCATCTTTAATCCATTCAATTTCGGGCCAGGCTTTTAATACTTTATTTCGCATTAAATTTCTCCATTTATTTAATGGAACACGGATAACACTGATTTAACGGATGATCACCTATCTGATCGATGTAAATCAATCCTATCCGTGTCATCCGTGTTCTAATTTTAACTAAAGGTGTTTAATAATCTCATCCGTAATTTGCTGAGTTGTTGCAGCACCCTTACTTATTGCATCTGCACCGCCACGCAGCTTCATCATATCGTAGGTTTTTACACTTCCTTCTTCAATAACTTTTGCAATTACATTTCTAATTTTTACCGCTCTATTAGTTTCACCAATATAATCGAGCATCATACAAGCGCTTAATATCATTGCAATCGGATTTACTATTGAGGGATTTAATTCTTCATACTTTGGAGCTGAACCATGCGTGGGTTCAAATACTGCTACTTCTTCACCAATGTTTGCACTGCATGCAAATCCCAAACCGCCAACCAATCCTGCAAAACCATCACTGATTATATCACCAAACATATTCTCAGCAACAAGCACTCCGTAGGTTTCCGGATTTTTAGTTAACCACATCATTTGTGCATCAATATTTGTATCCCAGAGTTGAATGTCGGGATAATTTTCAGCAATCTCTTTAGCTTCTTTAAACATCATTCCGGAAGTTTCTCTAAGCACATTTGGTTTTTCACAAACTGTAACATTGGAGTAACCAAATTTCTTCGCATATTCAAATGCTGCAGTAATTATTCTGCGGCAACCTTCTCTTGATACAATTCTTGTTGAAATTGCCATATCTTCATTTGGTACATCCTTAAATTTTTTCATTTTAGGGTGGGTCTCAAGTGCATCCCTTACTTGCACGGGAGGGTTTGTCCATTCAACCCCAGAATACAATCCTTCAGTATTTTGTCTGAATATTACTGCATTAACTATAGGTTCCTCAAAGCTGCCATCAGCAGTTCTTCTTATAAAATTAAGAGGGTTACCCTTAAAGGATTGACAGGGTCGGATACATTTATCAAGGTAGAAATGTTGTCGTAAGCCAACAATCGGGCTGAAATATACAAAACCTTTATCTTGTAAAGACGGATCAAGTTCTTTAGCCGCGGCATCTTTGGGTTTGCTTGTTATTGCTCCAAAGAGCCCGATTTTATGTTTTTCTAACAAATCTATTGTTCTTTGCGGAAGAGCGTTACCTTCCTTGCACCAGAATTCCCAACCAATATCTCCATGAATGTAATCTGCTTCAAAACCAGCGGCATCTAATACTCTTATTGCTTCAGGTAAAACTGTTTTTCCTATACCATCTCCGGGTAAACTAACTATGGTTCTATTCATTATATTCTCGCATATAAAAATTTAAAAAAGTGAATATGAAAATTAGATAAATGAGTTTTTTGAAACAAGGATTATTAGTTGATTTAATGATGACAGATTATAATGTTATTCAATAAAATTCTATAACTGATTTTCATATAATAGGTTAGAAGTATTTATTTTAAAATAAAAGTGTTAAATTATAATAAGTATATTAATTCATTACGAAATTTTGGATAAACCAACATTAGAGTGACTAACTCAATCGCTGAAAATAGCTTATCATTAAAAGTTGATGAAGTAGAAGAACTTAGAAATCTTCTTGATGAACTAATTCAACAAAATATTCTTAGTGATAAATATCAAAACCTATTAAGTAATTTAAGCGAATCCTTTTTTGAACTTATTCGCGAGAACACAGACCTAAGCCTTCTAACCATTTCTTCCCTTGATGTAATATTCAGAATTTCAAAAACAGGTAAACTGCTGTATATCAGTCCTTCCTGCCAAGATCTTTTAGGCTACAATGCTGATGAAATTGTTGGAAAATCTTTTGCCGAATTTATACCGAAGGATAAATTCTCTTCCGCATTCAAATCAATGGCTAAGCTCCTGCGTGAGAAAGACATAATAGTATTTAATGCCGACCTTATTCATAAAAGCGGTGCTACAGTTCCTGTTGAAGTAACGGGTCGTCTTGTTGAGGTATACGGAAAGCAAATGGGGCAGGGTAATATACGCGATATTTCGGGAAGACTGATTGCTGAAGAGAAACTTCGTTCATCCGAAAATACATTTAAAACCATTTGGGAAAACTCTTACGACGGAATGCGGCTGACCGATGAAAACGGAATTGTATATATGTGTAACGAATCTTATGCAACTATGATTGGTAAATCACGGTTTGAAATTGAAGGACAACCTGTGTCATCCATTTATGATGAAGAACACGGACCTAAAATATTAAGTGAGTATTTAAATAAATTCAGTACCCAAAGTTTAGTAACAAAGTATGAAACAACTGTTCATTTATGGAATGGCAGCAAGAAAGAATTTGAAGTTTCTAATTCTTTTATTCAAAATATTAGTGGTAAAAAGTATCTGTGCAGTATTTTTAGTGATATAACCACCCGAAAAGTAAATGAAGAATTAATTCAGAATAAAGATCAACTTCTTCAGGGAATTGCAGACGCAACAAAAGTACTAATGACTTCCAAAAAAGAAGAAGAAGGGTTTAATGAAGCATTAAGTATTCTTGGCAAAGCTGCCAAAGTCGACAGGGTTTATACTTTTCAGCATCAGGTAAATAAAGATACTGATGAGATGTATTTTAGTTTGGTATATGAATGGGCTTCGGAAGGAACCGTAGCACAAATTAAAAATCCCGAGTTTTATAAAATTTCATACTCACGTTTTGCTACACTTCAGTTTTATGAAAGTTTCTCCGAAGGCAAAACACTTAAATATATTATAAATGATTTGCCGGATAGTTACAGGGAAAACTTTATTGATAAAAATATTAAATCAATCATACTTGTTCCTATTATGATTGATGGGAATTATTGGGGCTTTATAGGTTTTGATGAAATGGAATCCGACCGCACCTGGAGCGATAACGAAGAATCGATCCTTGTTACAATGGCATCAACAATAGGTGCGGTAATAAAAAGAAATCTTTTCAGAGAAATTC
>JBATTD010000121.1:0-4064 GCA_049670345.1 Ignavibacteriaceae bacterium | reverse complement strand
TAATAGAAGAGTTAAAAGTGATTTAGACATAGTGCCTCCTTATATGGTTTATTAATAAGAATTAAGCTAATAAAAATTTTATCATTATAATTTGTTAATTGAAAACAAAATTTATTTCTTCATTTTTAATACAACAAAAGTTACATCATCATTCGGTGAATTGCCATTCCTCCACTCATCCACCTCATCGACAAGATTATCAATTATCTGCTGCGCATTATTATGTCCAATTCTTTCAAATGTAGCTTTAATCCTTTCATAATCATACATTTCCTTTTTATCATTAAACAACTCTGCCAGACCATCACTAAATAACAGGATGGTATCACCGTTGTTAAGTTTTACTTTTGCATCCTTATATTCAAAATTATCAAAAGCACCAAGCGGCATACCTTTCAGCACGATCGGCTCAACTATTTTACTCTCGTTTCTGTATATATATATTGGCGGCATTCCAGCACAGGAAGCAAAGAGTTCATTATTCTCAATTTTTACAAATGACAATGCCATATACAAATTTCCAAGATTTAATTGCTTAATTGTTTGCGTACATTTTTCAAAAAATGTTTTTGTATCTGTATCGGCTGCACTTGAAATAAATAATCCTTTTATAACCGAGACCATGGTACCGGCTTTAAGTCCATGCCCGGTAGCATCACCAACAACAATTGTAAGTGAATCATTCCCATCTTTATAAAAATCATAATAATCGCCACCCACTTCAGTAGCTGTTTGCATATGGACCGCAATATCTAGATGTGGCAGATCAGGGAGTTCCTTTGGCAGCATTGATAACTGAAGTTTTCGTGCCTCTTCAAGTTCGTGTGTTTTTCTTTCATTTTCCGCATGGATTGCCCTTGACTGTGCCTCGGCAGTTTGCGCGCGAAGTTCGGCTTCAGTTATTTGAGCTTTATTCCTTTCTCTTTTAACTACTTTGGCATGTTGAAATCTATGAAGTGAGTATATAAATCCGATTCCAAATAAAATATAAGCAGCATACGCCCATCCAGTTTGCCACCATGGTTGCGTGATGATTAGCTTTACACTTTCACCTTCATAATTCCAGACTCCATCGTTATTAGAGGCAATTACTTTAAAGACATATTCTCCAGGATCAAGATTGGTATAAGTTGCACGTCTCTGGTTTTCAGTGTTTATCCAGTCATCATCATAATTTTCAAGCATGTAAGCATATTTATTTTCTTCCGGTTTGTTATAATGGAGTGCAACAAATTCAAATGAAATATCATTCTGCCAATGGGATAGAGTAATTTCATCGGTTTCTGAAATATGCATTTTTAGAGGTGAATCGCCTCCAATAGGTACCGATTTGTTGAATAGTTTAAAGCCGGTGATTGCAATTCTCGGTGGGTAAGGATTGTTTCTTAAACTATCCGGATAGAAGGAATTTAACCCATTAATTCCTCCAAAAAACATCTCACCGGTTGAGCTGTAAAACTCTGCCTGCCCATTAAATTCTCTGCTCTGTAAACCGTCATCCATATCATAGTTTGTAAAAATATTTTTATCCGGATCATACTTTGTTATACCCCTATTACTGCTCATCCAGATGTTATCTTTTTCATCACCTAAAACAGAATAAATAACGTTGTTTGGAAGATCGCTGTTCTTATCGGTAAAGAGTGTAAAAGTT
The DNA here is from genome assembly GCA_049670345.1 of Ignavibacteriaceae bacterium. Classification (GTDB taxonomy): domain Bacteria; phylum Bacteroidota; class Ignavibacteria; order Ignavibacteriales; family Ignavibacteriaceae; genus BMS3ABIN03. The sequence continues at coordinate 2,410 of JBATTD010000121.1, read as the reverse complement.
TCAGTTTTCGGATCAAATTTATTTAAACCGCCACCAAATGTTCCAATCCAAATTATTCCATCATCATCAATAAAAATTGATTGAATTGAATTATCACTTAAGCTGTTTATATCCGAGGGATCGTGTTGATAATTTGTAAAAATTTCACCGCCTGTATCAAAAACTTCCTTGCGCTCTTTTTTCTTGTCTTCAGGATTAAGCACAAGTTTGCTTAATCCTCCTCCAAAAGAACCAATCCACAAATTTCCGGATTTATCCTCTACAACTGTCCGAAGAGAATTGCTTGGTATGCTGTTCGGATTCTCCGGATCATTTTGAATCCTGTAAAATATTTCTGTCTCTCTATCAAATAAGTTAAGTCCACCGAAGTCAGTAGAGATCCATAATCTGCCTTTGCTGTCTTCATAAATATCACGAATAAAATTATTACTAATACTGCTATTATCATCCTGGTCAAATCTATAGTGCGAGAATGTTTCTGTTTTTCTATCGAACTTATCAAGTCCGCCACCGTAGGTACCAACCCAAAGTGTACCTTCTTTATCCTCGAGGACCGCCCACACATTGTTAGAAGAAATACTTTTAGGATTATTAGAATCATTAGTATAATGCTTTACATTCGTTCTGCTCTTATCAAACCTGTTCAAACCTCCATCAGCCAGCCCAACCCACATTTCACCGAATCTGTCCAGGTGGATACCTCTTACAATTTGTGCATTCAAACTGTTAGCATCGTTCGATTTATATTCATAAGATATAAACTTCTTTGCATAATAATCTATTTTATTCAATCCGCCTGTTGCAGTACCAATCCAAAAAACTCCTGTGGTATCTCCGTATATTCGTGTGATAGCATTGTTACTCAAGCTGTTTGGGTCTGTTGGATTGTATTCATAATGTGTGAATGATTCTGTTTGAGGATCGAACAAATAACCACCATCAAAATCACCTGTTATTAGCAAAATCATTCCAAACATATCTTCTGCAAAACCCATTATAACATTACCTCTGCCACTTTTATTAGATGGATTAGGTAGGTATGTTTTAAACTTGCCCGTCTCCCTATCAAATTTGTTCAAACCATTTGCAGTTGCAATCCAAAACGCACCGTTCTTTGATTCGTATATCTGGTTGCCTACATTGCTGCTGATTGTATTCGGATCCGATGGATTATGTTTATAAAATGTAAAGTTATTTTTGTTAGTATCGAACCTGATTAATCCCTTACCACCTTTTATTTCCTGAATATTGCCGGTTGTAAGCCATAGAATTCCAGGTTCTTTGGGTTACTCATAAATTGTTGAAATATATGTTTTACCTGACTTTTTATCGCTTTCCTGTCTATAAAATAATCTTTCAAAAGATTTATCTTCTCTATTAAATTTATTCAATCCATTTTGAGTACCAAACCATATTTCACTTAATAAATCTTCGTATACCCAGTTTATGTTGTTATGGCTTAAACTTATAGGATCATCCAGGTTGTGCTGTAAATGTTCAAACTCCCCGGTTGATTTATTAAATATATCTACACCACCCTCACCAGTAAATACCCAGATATTTTTACTTTTATCTTCGAAAGAAAAAAATACAAAATCCGAACTGATACTTTTGGGATTTTGAGGATTATGTCTGTAGTGAGTGAATTCTTCAGTTTCCCGGTTAAATTTATTTAATCCACCACCCCCGGTTCCAATCCAGATAAATCCTTCACCATCTTCAAAGGTAGAATTTATTAGATTATTAGATATGGCAGTTGAATCAAAAGGATTGTTTTTATAAATAACGAATTCGTAACCATCATATTTATTCAAACCCGATTGAGTTCCGAACCACATAAATCCTTTGCTGTCCTTCATGATAGTATTTATGATACTTTGAGACAGTCCGTGCTCTAAAGATATATGTTCAAATTTCGTATCAACCGGCTGTGCAATTAATCCTGAAAAAGTTATACTAATTAACAGGGGAATTAATATACATCTGCAAATCTTTTGTGCCAGCATACTTTCTATTCTAATTCGTTTTTAATTAAATAATATGATTGTTACGTGTTGGCTTCTATTTGCTGTTTTCTATAGTAAAAAATATCAATATAAATTTATAAAACAAATTGAATTAGTAATACTTGATGGATAGAATTACGCGAGAATACGAAAGACTGTTGAGTAAGATCTATTGATGATGAATATGTGCAAAAATCTATCTGAATTTGGCTGGCTTCAACAGACTAAAATTAATAATTAATAGTATTTCGAATCTACGCCCAAAGATGTTCATATTTATGTCCGCTGCCCGTGTTGAACAATACGACTTTCTCGTTCTCACCAATCCAACCCTTTTCCCTCAGTTGTTGGAATGCGGCCAAGGTTGCACCACCCTCAGGTGAAGCGAAGATACCTTGTGTTCT
>JBATTD010000120.1:0-1800 GCA_049670345.1 Ignavibacteriaceae bacterium | reverse complement strand
GCAGAAGAAGACCTGTTCCAATTAAAGGATCTGAAAAGGTAATTTTAGTTGATAAAGTGATTGCCGCGATCGGACAGCGTTCTGATGAGTATGTATTTGAAGGAAACAAAATTAAAGCCGTTCAGGGAAAGATTGATTATAATACAAATGTACCTGTTTTTTGCAGCGGCGACATGGCGTGGGGTGGAACAGTTACCGAGGCAATAGGAAGCGGTAATAAAGTTGCCGAGGAAGTGCATGCTTTTTTCAGAAACTTACCTTACTCACACGAAGAAGTAAGGAGCGATATTGTTATTCCGGAAGATCTTAATTTCACCTACTTCCTTCCAACACCAAGAACAACAAACCCCGTGAAAAAATCAAATGATTTTTATGGAGACTTTGAGGAAGTTGTGAAAGGGTTCACTGATTCAGAAGTTCTTATAGAATCGAAACGATGTTTGCATTGCGGTGATTGTTATAGCTGCGGTAACTGTTTTAACTATTGCCCAGATGCAGCGATATTTATTGATGACGAAAATCGTTTAAGGATTGATTATGATTATTGCAAAGGATGTGGAATCTGTGCATACGAATGCCCTTGTTCCGCTATAAACTTTCAATTGAATGAGGTTGTAAATGTCTGAAATATCCGAGACAAAAAGTAAGATGAATCCTAACACAAAACAGGAAAAGAAAAGCAGCAAGTATCCACGGCACTCTTTAAAAGTCTTAAAAGGGAACTTTGCTGCGGCTGAAGGAGCAAAATTATGCAGAACAGGATTCATTCCTTCTTATCCTATCACTCCGCAGACGACCATTGTTGAAGAGCTTTCATCTATGGTTGGCAGAGGCGAAATAGATGCAACGTTTGTTAATATGGATAGTGAGCATTCTGTGTTTGCTGCTGCAATGGGTGCTGCTTTGGCTGGAGAAAGAGTTTTTACTGCTACAAGCGGGCAGGGTTTATTTTACTCGCACGAAGTATTACATGCCATTGCTCATTTCCGATTGCCAATCGTTATTTGCAATGTAGGAAGACCTTCAATTCCTTGGAATATCTGGTCTGATCAATCTGATTCAATGTCACAGAGAGATACCGGATGGATTCAGTTTTACGGTGAAAGTTCTCAGGAAGTACTCGACGGAATTATTCAGGGATATATTATTGCGGAGGACCTTGATCTTCCTGTTATGATTGTGCTCGATGCTTTTTATCAAAGCCATACAAGCGAAAATATTTGGATACCTGATATTGATCTTGTTGATGAGTTTCTTCCAAAGAAAAAGAAAAGCGGAAATGAAATTGAAATAGAAAATCCTAAATCATATGGTGGTTTAGTTCCTCCGGAACACTACGAAACATTTAATTTTCAATACTGGAGAGATATTAATGAAGTCGAAGACCTGACTAACGAAATCGGAAAGAAGTTTGGTAAACATTTTGGAAGAGAATATTCAGCAATTGAAACCACGAACATCGGACCTCAAACAAAAATGATTCTCGTTGCTTTATCGAGCATAACAACAACTGCAAGAGGCGTTATACAAAATCATCCGGAGGTTGGCTTAATAAAACTAAGATTGTTCAAACCATTTCCTAAAAAATCAATACTAAAAGCTTTAGAGAACATATCGGATGATACGGTTATAATGAATATTGATAGAAACTTTATGGGTGATAAAGAAGGTGCGGTAATGCAAGAAATGAAACGGGCATTGTACGGAAAGACATTCAAAATGTATGATGTTTACACAGGATTGGGGGGAAAGGATGTTCCACCATCAACAATAGAAAAGATAATCCATAATGGATTTAAC
>JBATTD010000119.1:0-5119 GCA_049670345.1 Ignavibacteriaceae bacterium | reverse complement strand
ATATCACAGGTAAAAAATACAGAGGAAGAAGCAGTGGTAAATGAATTGGCAATTCGTTCTATGGCAAAAGCCGTATATTCAGCAAAAAATTTGGGGCATTTTGGTCTGGGCTTCAGTTACTACACTCATTTTACATCACCTATTCGCAGATATTCTGATTTAGTAGTTCATCGTCTTGTACATTCTTGTGCCAATAATAAAAGCGGTGCGATTTACTCTCTTGAACAAATTGATAAAATTTGCGATCATATCTCAGCGTGTGAAAGAAATGCTGTAGAAGCTGAAAGAAAATCTATAAAGATGAAACAAATAGACTATTTAAAGAATCAAATAGGTGAAGAATTTGATGCAGTTGTTTCAGGTGTTACTAATTATGGGATTTTTATTAAAATAATAGATAATTTGGCAGAAGGTTTAATTAAGGCAAGAGATTTGGAGGGAGATTTTTACGTTTATGATGAGAAAAAATATTCGTTAATTGGTAAACATTCTAAAAAAAGATTTAGATTGGGAGATAAATTAGTAGTAAAACTTGTACGAGTTGACTTAGATAAATTAGAATTAGATTTTACAACAACAGATTAAACCCAGATAAGTTATGTTGAAAAAAATATTATATCTCTTGACCGTAATAATTTTAATTCAGACAAATTCTTACGCTCAGTTCGGTCAGAATAAAGTTCAATATAAAACATTCGATTGGTACTACATACAAACCAATCATTTTGATATTTATTTTGACGAGCAGGGTGATGCGCTTGCGGAATTTACTGCGTACGCTGCTGAAGATGCACTTGAAAAAATTCTTGAAAGTTTCAATTATAATATTAATAACAGAATAACCCTTATCGTTTACAACTCGCAGAATGATTTCCAGGAAACAAATGTTACCGATTCTTACCTCAGTGAAGGTATCCAGGGCTTCACAGAATTATTTAAGAACAGGGTAGTTGTTCAATTTACCGGTTCATACAAAGCATTTCGGCATCTCATCCATCACGAACTATCACACGCGGTTATTAATGATATGTATTACGGTGGTTCTTTGCAAAATGTTATTTCAAATAACATAACTCTTCAGGTACCACTTTGGTTTAATGAGGGATTGGCAGAGTATCAAGCGCTTGGTTGGAATATTGAAGAAGATATGTTTATTCGAGATGCTGCTATTGGTGAATATTTGCCGGATGTTCAACAATTATCCGGGTTCTTTGCTTATCGCGGCGGTCAGGCAGTATTCTATTATATTGCAAAAAGATACGGTAAGGAAAAGATTGGTGAGCTTATCCACAAACTAAAAGGTGTCGGTAAAATAGATGAAGCGTTCAAACAAACTTTGGGTTTATCGATAAAAGAATTTAATGAGCGTTGGAAGAAGGATATTAAGCGAACGTATTGGCCCGATATTGAAGTAATGTTTGATCCTGATGAATATGCTAAAAGGCTGACTGATCCTGAAGAAGAAGATGGTTTTTATAACACTGCTCCGGCGCTCTCTCCGAAAGGTGATAAAGTTGCTTTTATAACTAATCGCGATTTCTTCTTTAGTTTATACCTTATGGATGCAAATACCGGTGAAATTATAAAAGAACTTGCTGAAGGCAATATTGCTCCCGATTTCGAAGAGCTTAATATAATCGCTCCAGGATTAACTTGGTCTCCCGATGGAAAGACGCTTGCGATATCTGCATTAAGCCATGGTTACGATGTAATATATTTAATGGATGTTGAGAATGAAGAGTTTTCAACTATCTCACTTAAACTTGATGCTATTAACGGTTTAAGCTGGTCATGGGATGGAAAGTATTTGGCTTTTGTCGGTCAGACATCCCGTCAATCTGACATTTATTTATATAACCTCGAAACGAAAGAACTGAACAATCTTACTGATGATATTTTCAGCGATAGTGACCCTGAATGGAATCACAAGGGAGATGAAATATATTTTATATCCGATCGTAATAATTATTTAACTAAGGATTCAGTTCCCGAAGGATTTAAGATTAATAAACACAATTATAAACAAACAGATATTTATGTTGTTAATGTTAACACTTTAAAAGTAAGGCGAGTAACTAATCTCCCCAATAGCGATGAATCATTTCCTGTTGTTAGCCAAGACGATAAGGAGATACTCTTCATTTCGGATATGAGCGGCGTTAAAAATATTTATAAAAAAAGGGTTGTATTTGCGGGATCAGATGAAAACATCAGCAGCATAGCAGAGATTAAATCTGTTCCTGTTACAAATTCGCAAAGCGGATTGTATCATCTTTCAGCTTCTCAGGATGGTAAAAAAATAGTTTTCACTTCATTATATAACAGGTCGTACAATATCTTTTTAATGAACAATCCATTTGAATATGATCTTGAACTCGATTCATTACCACTTACAAAATTCAGGCAAGGGCTTTTTGATATCTCAAGATCAACTGAAGTTGTTTCGCAGCGTAAAGATGGAGGACAAACAGATGAATCCGAAGCAGATGGAAATGTTGATTCACCATTCTTTACGGGAAATGTTATTGATACAACAAGTGTGTATGGCGATTCAATTCAAGTTGATTACGGCAATTATGTTTTTGGTGGGGAAAATGAACTAAATAAACCGGTAAGCGACAGTGCAAACATCGCGTTTAATCCAACAGATAACCTGGATAAGAACGGTGACTTTTTAGTTAATAAATATAAAGTCACATTTGGTCCTGATCTTGTTTATGCAAATGCAGGTTATAATACACTTTATGGATTTGTCGGTACCACGGTTATCAGTTTTAGTGATGTGCTGGGTAATCACAGATTAATAGGAATAACGGGTTTACAAATTGATCTTAAAAACAGTGATTACGGTTTGGCTTACTTCTATCTTGCCAAACGAATTAATTGGGGAATCCAGGGTTTCCACACAGCAAGGTTCATCAGACTTCTGAGAGGAAACTTCATAAATCTTTTCAGATACCGAAACTTTGGTCTTGTGGGTTCGGCAAGTTATCCTCTCAATCGTTTTTACAGGTTTGATTTGGGAGTTAGCTGGTTACACATCAAAAGCGAAAATTTAGATAATTTAGGTGAAGAACCGGAAAGTGTTTCGTTCGTTGTCCCTTCGATAAGTTTTGTTCACGATAATATTTTGTGGGGTTATACGGCTCCCATAGAAGGAACACGTTATAGGCTTGATGTTCTAGGAAATCCTGGATTTGATGATCCCAAAAAGAGTTTTGTTTCTCTTTTAGGTGATTACAGGACCTACTTTAGATTTTTCTACGATCATTCGTTAGTATTAAGATTTTCCGGTGGATTTTCAGACGGAAATAATCCGCAGCGGTTTTTTATAGGAGGAATTGATAATTGGATCAACCGCACGTATGCAACCACTGAAGTTCCAATTGAGTCAGCGTCCGATTTTGCTTTTCTTACTGCCGCTCTACCGCTAAGAGGATATGATTATGCTGAACAGATTGGAACAAGATATGCTCTGATGAATATTGAATTAAGGTTTCCTCTTATCAGGTATCTTGTTACTGGAGGGCTTCCCATTTTGTTAAGCAATGTTCTGGGCGTTGCATTTATTGATGTTGGAACTGCCTGGAATAAAAACAAAGAGCTTAGTTTGTTCAAAAAAGATAGATTCGACAATCTTGTTACGGATGATTTGTTAATGGGAACCGGTGTTGGTGCAAGAGTTTTCTTCCTTTACTTTTTATTAAGATTTGATGTGGCATGGGCTTATAATATCGAAGGTTTTTCAAGTCCGAAATTCTATTTCTCAATAGGCGCAGATTTTTAATCTAATAACTTATCGGATTTCAAAAACAAAGCACGCAATATTTTTAATATCACGGACTTTTTTATAATACAAATCTATTTGAAGAATATTACTTAGAGGATTTCTCAGTCGTATCTTTTTTCTTTTTCGTTGTTTCTGTAACAGTGGAAGTTTTTTTATCACTTTTTTGATTAGAGTTATTAGCAGAATTTTTATAATCAGTTTGATAAAATCCGCTCCCTTTAAAAATTGGGCCTGCTCCAGTGCCGATAAGTCTTTTTACTTTGCCACCGCATTCCGGGCAGCTTGACAAATGTTTCTCGGACATATATTGGAACACTTCAAAGTTGTTCCCACAGCTTAAACATCTGTAATCGTATGTTGGCATCCTTACTTCCTAACTTTTTTATTAATCGGGCGAAAAACTAACAAATATTTCTTAATAATTCCACATATATGATTCACTAAATTAAAAATGGATTCAAAAATACTCTTATATTAACTGTATAAATATTTCATTTTTTTAAGTAATGAATACACTCAATAAATTACTTGTTGTACTAATCCCGTTTTATTTTACAGGTTGCCTAAATTATGTTCAGGAAGTAACGCTTTATCCTGATGGCTCAGGTAAAACGCGTATTGAATATTGGATAAAACTGCCTGATGAAGAAATTAAAGCGGTTGCTGATAATATTGGAATTTTTAATCCCGATTCAATCAGGAGTGAATTTAGATCGGTTCATATTAATTTAGTAAATATTGAAGTTTATAGTGACACAACAGATAGTACAACACATGCAATTATTGATTTTACTTTTGACCGAATAGATTCACTAAACTTAACTAAAGCTTTTAGTGATGCTAATTTCACTTTCCAGGAAGGTGCCTCGGGCGTGATAAATTTCACACAATTCATTCCCCCTATTGCAACGGGTTTTGGAATTGATGCAACTCAGTATAACGTATCATATATTTATACTTTTTCCGGAAAAATATTAGTGCATAACGCCCATCAGGTAAAGAAAAGAACTTTATCCTGGAATTATTCCTTAGCAGATATTGGCGGAGGTAAATCAATATCTGTAACATTCAGACCTTATAAGCTTAAAAAGACCCCCAACTGGATATATATGCTTACAGGTACGGTTTTGGCTTTGGTAATATTTTTTCTCTTAAGAAAGCAAAAAGTATAATTTTCCAAACATATACATTGTAGAACGAAATTGACCAACTCATCAAATTATTGACTAAACTCGATCTTTTCACTATGTTTCATATCTGTATTTTAATTCATTTGGAATGATTATTAAGCTTTATGGTTGCCAACGATTATATGATCTTTTCTGGAAG
>JBATTD010000118.1:0-3570 GCA_049670345.1 Ignavibacteriaceae bacterium | reverse complement strand
CAGCTAAATAAATGTACCTCTCATCCGGGCTCCATGTAATCCCTGATAAATAATGATCTTTAGGTTCACCGGTTTTTGTCCAAATTGTTTTTTCTGTTTTAATATCGTAAACACCTAAGGTAACTTCTTCACTTACCATTCCTGCCATAGGATATTTTGTGTTTTCTATAACAGCGGGCTTTTTTGAAATATCCAGAATCGGATAATCAGTTACCATAGATTCATCTTTTCTGTAATATGCGAGGTAATTGTTTTTTGGTGACCAAAAAGTTCCTTTCTTAATTCCAAATTCATGCCTGTGCACAAATTGTCCGCTTAAAATAGCTTTGTCTTCATCGGCGGTAATTTGTATTTGCTTTGAATTTACAGCGATATATAGATTGTTATCAATGGTATAAGCAATTTTATGCGGATCATTATAATCAGCATTGGTGCCATTGTATGCAATATCGTTTATGATGGTTAGAGAGTTGTTATTGAAATTATATTCAACAAGAGATAAAGAACTCCAAAATCGAATTGTGCTGCTGTTTGTCCATTTAAAACTTGGAAACGATTCAAGAGTATTTAAACCTTTAGCATCGAGTGACTCATTTAATCTCGTTAATGTTAATAATATTTCTTTTCCTTCAGATAAAGCCTTTTCTTTAATAAGATTCGATTCCTTAACAACTGAATCTACATAAGTAAAATCATCAGTATCCGGAATCCATTGCAACTGCGATAAACTTTTTGGTAAGAGTAATTCACTTTCAAGTATCACCTGCTCCAAAGTAAAATTCTTTTGGGCAAATAAACTGGTTGTAAAAAGAATAACAATACATAAAGAGTGTATTAGTTTCTGCATTTAAGTCTCCTCTTGTAAATTCTACTCGAATTTCTATAATTATTCACTCGCTTATAATTTCCGTAATAAACCTTCTGTCGATTTCTTCAAAAGGAATATTAGTCGTTGTTAAATTCGGATTAACATATTTCCAAATTCTCTCAGAACTTTCTTCGTATGTTTTATGTCGTTTTTTATTTACAAATTTTGATTTTGCTGCAAGCACATAAAATGGTTTTTTATAATATTTGCACAATAGCGCGAGAGCTAAACTTCCTGTTTTATTTATCACGTTGCCATTATTTAACACTACATCAGCTCCAACAATTGCAGCATCTGCTTTTGGAACGAATATTCCTACCATTGCATCGGTTATCATTTCTACTCTTAAACCATATTTTAGAAGTTCTTTCGCCATCAACTTTCCTTCGTTAGCCGGGCGTGATTCTGTTATAATTATTTTTAAGTTCGCTCTATTTTTATGCCATAATTTTATAACATTTGATAATGTTCCGCTTTTGGAAATTGTAAGTATAGTTTTGGCTGAAGGCAATTTTTTATAAATTTTAGTAAAAATCTTATTGATTATTAAATTTTCTACCTGTTGATAATTTCTCAAATAATCAGCTAAGTGCTCATTATTATCGGAAGATAATAACATATTTATTTCATTGATATAATTTTTAATAACAGCAAAGTGTGATAGTTTTATGCTTGCCGCAGAAAGTGATTCAATAATTAATTTCTTTTCTTTAAAATTAGATAAAAGAAATTTGTTAAGTTTTGTAAGTATTTCAGAAGAGCCGGAAATACTATCGGATATGATCTTGTTTACTATTTCTTTTTGTTTATTATTCATAAACTAGGTTACACATTTGCAAGGTCTTTGATATCAAACGAGGTTTCACGGAACGAATTGTTTGAAGATGAAAATGATGAAATACTAGAATACAATTCATCTTTACTTGAATAATTTTTTAGATAAAAGGTTCTTACATTATTCCTGTTTTTAATTAACCAGTTTAATGTAATCTTTATTTTTTCAAGGTCTTCATCAGTAGGGATAAAATCGTAGTTGATTGTGTTATTATAATAATCTTCTACAGCATCATCGAACTGGGTATTCTTATTTAAAGTTATTTTCTTCAAATAAATTTTTCCACTAACAAGCAATATATAATCTTTGTCGAATTGCCCGGATACTTCAAACAAAACGTTGGCACTGTTAACCGGTTCTGCCAGCAAAGATGTCTTATGAGTCTGATTAAGTATAAGATCGATTACTTCTTTAACTTCAGCGGCCTTTTCATATTTTTCCAACCCTGAATATTCTTTCATTTTATTTAGCAGCCGGTTAAGTGCCGTCTGATTCATCCCGTATAAAAATTCATATACCTTATCTAGCTCTTCTTTGTAATCCTCGTTGTTTTTGGGAATGCAAGGTGCAGTGCATCTTTCGATATCCGCAAGAAAACATTTTTTATGTTTTAAAAATTCTTTATCGGTACATTCTCGTATACTGAAGGTCTTATCCAAAATATTAAGAACGACTTCAGCTTTCTTTCTGGAAATGAACAATCCAAAGTAATCATTACCGTCAAAATCAAAATGATTTGATATTTCTATTTTCGGATAGGAATGCTGTTTTGTTACTTTTAAGAAGTATTTATTACCGTATTTTTTTAGTTGGGAATTATGCCTCGGATTTATTTTCTTAATTGATTCTGCTTCGGAAAGAAGTGCGGTTAGCTCGGTATTTGTTATTTCAATCTTTAAACTTTTCGCCTGGGTAATTATTTTTTTAGCTTTCTTTGGTGCAGCTGAGGAAAAATATGATTTAATCCTGTCTCTTAAAGATTTTGCCTTGCCAACATAGATTACCTTTCCGCGGTTGTTTATAAAATAATAAACTCCCGGAGCATTTGGCAGAGAAGAAATATCTTCGCGTAATGATTCCTTTATTTTTACAGTTTTACCTGCAGTAGAACTTTTCTGAAACTTAAGCAAATCGTCTACGGTCTTAATCTTCGATTCCTTTTTTAACATCTTAATCATTTTAATCAACGCACGGGCAGTTACTTCTGCATCACCTAAAGCACGGTGAGGGGATTTGTTTCTTAATTTTAGGTGCTTTGTAATAGATGTTAAAGATTTGCTTTTTAAATCAGGGAACATTCTCCTGGCAAGCTTTAAAGTACAAACCTGTTCGTTATATAGCGGTTCCTCGCCATTCCGTAAAAATTCATATTTAATGAATGAGGAATCAAATGAAAGATTATGTCCGCAAATAATTGTCTCCCCGACGAAATGTTTTAGATCTTCAACAATGTCACTGAAAAATGGTGCGTTCTCAACATCATCATCAGTAATTCCTGTAAGTTGTGTGATAAAACCCGGAAGGTAACTGCCCGGATTGATAAGCGATTCATATCTTTCTACTATTTTATAATTTCTTATTTTTACTAATCCTAATTCAATTACGCGGTTTGATTTTGCAGATAGTCCGGTAGTCTCAACATCAATTACTGAGAACTCGGCTTCATCAACTTGCGTGGTTGGTAATAGTTCTTGAATCATATTTTAAATCTATGATTAATATTCAAACTCCCAAAATTTAGTTACTGAAAAATCAGCTTACTTAAACTATGTTTTATTATAAAATATGCATTTTTTCCTGAACAAACACCTGTGTGTCATTCGGAAAGAATCTTGTTAGTGAGCCGGCAATCCTAATATTTATTTAT
>JBATTD010000117.1:0-4250 GCA_049670345.1 Ignavibacteriaceae bacterium | reverse complement strand
ACTTAGCACATCTTGAATTTATGAGAAATGCAGCAGCCTGGAAGTACGGCGGGCTTACACCAATATCTTTTATCCTCGATCAGATTTTAATTCTTAATCCTTTAACAATCTTAATCTGGCTGCCGGGGATCATTTTTTACTTCTTCAAAAAAGATTTTAAACAATATAGAGCTATTGGGTTTGTCTGGCTTGCAACTTTTGCAATTCTTATTATAAACATGCACAGCAAAGGGGAATATATAGCTGCTGCATACCAGGTCTTATTTGCCGGCGGTGCAGTAATTATAGAGAAATGGAGCTCCGCAGTAAACCGCCGCTGGCTGAAATATGCTGTTGCTGTTCCAGTTCTAATGTTTGCAATTTTTCTCGCTCCGCTTGCAAGACCGATAGTTCCCGCTGAAAGCTTTAAAGATTATTCCGCAATGATTGGTATAGATCATCCAAATAATGAGGGACTCCGGGTTGAAGAACTTCCCCAGTTTTATTCCGATATGTTTGGATGGGAAGAGCTTGCACAGGATGTTTCAAAAACTTATCAGTCGCTTCCTGAAGAAGAAAGAAATACAACTGTTGTTTACTGCAGCAATTACGGAAAAGCCGGTGCGATTGAATACTTTAGTAAGAAATATCCACTGCCCAAAGTTGTTTGTCCGCATAACAGCTATTGGTATTGGTGGGATGAAGCTGGAACACCGACCACACTAATTATTATCGGCGGTGAAATTGAAGACCATTTAACTTCACTATATGAAGTTGAACCAGCAGGAGTGCACAAAACAAAATATGCAATGCCTTATGAGAATAACCTTACAATATTTATCGGCAGAGGATTTAAAAGGTCTCTTTGGGAGATAAGAGAAAACAATAAAATTTCTATTTGATTGTTTTAACTGCTAATACTGATCACAGACAGTTCCCCATATCTCTAATAATAGATCATGCCATTTTCAGTTTGAAATTGTAATGTAATTCCCATCAGCCAGGAAAGATTAATATCTTCTTTTGCCACGAGGTTTTTCGGGTCTTGCTTCGTTAACAGTAATCCTCTTCCCTTTAAGGTCCTGGGTATTCAATGAATCAATAGCTTTTTGAGAATCAGCTTTCCCTGGCATTTCAACAAACCCGAAACCCTTTGATACACGACTGAACATATCGCGTATAATCTTAACGCTGCTTACTTTTCCGTGCTGCTCAAACAGTGCTTTCAGTTCATCATCCTCTACACTATTGGCCAAATTTCCTACAAAAAGTTTCATTTTGATCTCCTTTAATAATAGTTAATACGTTTATACCGGCTTCAAATAATAAACATAACCGGATTTATTGTCTCTGTTAAAAAGTTGGGATTAGATTGTGAGGCTTTTTGAAAACTTTACTCTAAATTAAATTTCTTTTTCAGGACACTTTAAAGGTAGGCTAATTAAAGCGCAGTTACAAGATGTAAATTTGTTTTAGCAGGAAGATTGATTTAAAACGAATTAATTAAACTATTGAACGGGGGGAGAAAAAGATGAGATACTTGAAATGAAGAATCTACGGCGTATTGTTTGGAAAGATAGCAGGTTGATAAACATATTGTCTAAATTTCACTCAAGCGCAAGTATGTAAATCCCAATTGTTCCTTCTGCCTGCCTGTTGAACACAATCTCTTTTCCATCGGGAGAAACACTTGCTCTCGCATCATAAAAAGGTGCTTCTGGAAAAGTTAGCCTTTTCATATCACTGCCATCTGCATTCATTGATATGAGACTGAACTGACCATACCACGTAGATGAATAAATTATCTTACTTCCGTCAGCTGACCACACAGGCCAGCCCTCATACGATTCACTTTTTGTTAGATCTACTTCACCTTTACCGTCACTGTTCATAACACATACCTCGTCATTTCCTCCGGGAGTTCCCTTCAGGTAAACAATCTTTGTTCCGTCTGGCGAAAATCTTGCACAGGTTTCAACTTCCTTGCTGTTCGTTAGTCTTGTTAATCCCGTGCCGTCTATATTTATTTGATAAACCTCAAAGCTTTCCTCATCATCGCGTGATGAATTGAAAAGTATCTCCTTTCCATCGGGTGCCCAGTAAGGATGAATATCTCTTGCAGGGTTTTTTGAAAGATTTATCAACCCGGTTTCATCCATATTCATAATGTAAACATCTTCGTTACCTCCACGGTCCGATACAAAGGCAATTTGTTTATTGTCCGGCGACCATTCAGGGAAGTTGTTGTTGTATTCATCGTTGGTAATTCTTTTCTGGTTGTTGCCATCTTTATCCATTACGTAGATCTGCCAGTTTCCTGGTTTGTTGGATTGGTATAGTATCTTTGTTCCGTCGTTCGACCAGCGTGGATAAGCATTCTCAACCCCATCTTCCCAGAGGATTGGCGTTATCCTGCCTTCTTTCTCAGTTCTCACCGGCTTTTCCTGTGCAGTGCTGTTAAAAGCACAAATAAATAAAACTGCAATTACATTTATATATTTAATTAAATGCATAATAACGTCCTTTTTTTCTGGTTAGTTATTTTATTCTAATGAGCAACAATATAATTACTACAGAAGAACTGCAACAGCAATTTTTGATAGGCGGTTACTTCCCTGCCACAGGGTAATTGGCAAAAACGGGGAACTGGTTGGTTACGGCGGCGGAATGTGGAGAAAACAATTTTTACTGAATCTTTAAATGAAGAGTAATTGAAGCTAAATAACACACAACTCAAACTAATGTAATTACAGGTCGATTGTTGTTTTGGTGAAATGTTTTCTCAATGTCACATTACGACAGTGACCTCTTGAAAAATTGAATACTCACTATTTGTAATTATGGAATAAATGTTTTTTAGCTAATTGTTTCACTACACCATAATTTGAAGCAACTACTGGATGTAATTCCTCGCCGCTTTCAACTGCTTTTAAATTACTTAGATATATTACATTGTCGGAGTCTAACTCAATTGCCTTTTTTATGTATTCACTTCCTTTTATTCTATTTCCCAGACAAGCATAACATAAACCAGCTTTGTCATAAAATTCTGCACAATTAGGATTAAATTTTAAAAACCTTTCGTAAAAATTTAACGCATATTTGTACTTTTCATCAAAGAATAATTGATCTCCCAAATTGGAATAGAACCATTTAGGAGAGAACAATTTTTGAATGACCGATTTAAATATTGGAATTCTATTAGTTATAAGACATAATTTCTCACTTATTATTGAAATCAAGTAGAAAGGTAACAATATGGAAGCAATTGTTAAATATTTCAGACCTTGAGGATTACGAAGTAATAATAAAATAATTCCCAACTTAAATTGATAGTATGACGCACGGATTCTATTATTAAGATATAAATAAGTTGTATTCATAGTATAGATTAATTCTGGATTATTACCTCTTAATTCAAAAGCTCTTTTAAAGAATTTAATTGCCTCATCAAATTCACCTAAACCAGAATATGCTCTACCCAAATAAAACATTATTGTCCAAGCCTCACCAATACTTTTAAGATGGTCCTGAAGTTCTTTTATGGATTTTTCAAATTCGTTTGATTTCATATAAGATAATGCCAGATACATTCTCCAAAATGATGATGGGTGTTTAGTATCCATTAATTTGAATGTATTTTGAGCTTGTATATAATTCCCCTCGATATCATGAAGTACACCTTTAACTGTTAGATACATATGATCATTTTCAAATTTTTTACTAATTCTGTTTAACATTTTTCTGGCATGTGAAATTCTATAAGTATCATGTTTCCTCTTAAAGAAGTAACTGCGTTCGATATTAAGTAGTTCTACTGCTAACCAAATAATTATTGCCCTATTATCGTTCGGTACTTTTACAACAGCTGCATTCAACAATTCATAATCTTTCTTACCAGATTTTTTCCTCTCCAGATTTTTAAAGAATCGACTTAGATAAATATTGGTACCATATCTTTCATAATTTATAAGATTTAGCTCATCAAGTAAATCCTCTATACTTTTTCTCTCAAGATTATTTTGTATTAATGTTATAGCATTAAATAACAGCCCTGTTAAAAAACTAATTAATCCTAATTCTTTATAATCATTGGATAAGAGACCAGTTATTCCAGCTATAATAAGTATGATCCCTGGAATTATAAGATTTTTCATATCAACTACTAAGTTCGAAAACCATTTTTTTATTTACCTTTAGAAAGAACCGCAACCGGGTAATAAGTATATATTTCTTTCTTCAATAATCTACTAATTCCATCGGGAGGTTGA
>JBATTD010000116.1:0-5977 GCA_049670345.1 Ignavibacteriaceae bacterium | reverse complement strand
TTCATTATTAGAAGAGAACATAACCATTCCTTCTTTATTCAGAAGACGTATCTCCCGAATAAATGGCTCTTTTCCAACTGTATTAATAATTGCATGGGTTTCATCTCTTTTATTCATTAACATACTCGAGTGGGAACTATTCTTTATTGCATCACTAAGTTTATTGGCATGATCCTCAGCTTGCGACATCAGCATTTCTTTTTGGGATTGTATATTGAAGTAGGAAAATACACCAATAATTATAATTGTTATAAATCCCACTGCAAAAATCAGTTTGAGTCCTATTTTGGTTAACATATCTTTATCAAATTTTTTACTTTACAATTTCTGTTTAGTCCCTTTATTTATTTTTTAAGTTTCCCGGGTATAACTTCAGGATAAGTTATATCTTCGTGGCAATTATCACAGGTGGGATTAGCGCTGAAGTTCTTATCAATATGACAATCCTGACAATCGTTTTCTATGTGATCTTCATCTAAAATTAATCCTGTTATTTTATGATTAAAAGTTTCAGAGTTCCAATCGAAATGGCAGTTGTTACATTCTTTATCAATACTGGAATAATTTGTTCTGTCCTGATGACATTTTCTGCAAGAAACATCCTGATGATATTTAGTGAGTGCCCAACCTGTCCTAACTTTATGATTAAAGGGTTTCATCTCATTGTTTTGATGGCAAAATGAGCATTCATCATTTTCGTGACAACTGAAACATCTATTATGTCTTTCATCCTCGGGAAGATTAATTTTTATGGGAAAATCATACAACCCGTTTTTTCCATTACTGGTTTTCTCAACATCATGGCAACGCATACAGTTTTCGTTCTCATGGCAGCTCACACATTCTAAATCAAAGAGTCTGACATGATCATTATGAAAGAATGTTACAAGTTTACCTTTTTCATAATTGGTTTGATAAACAATTTTAGTTGGTTCTTTAACCGGAGGATGTGATTTCATCATCAATTCAGAGGTGACTTTGGTTAACTCTAAACTTTCACCTTCACTCTTTAGCTGATGACAAGAATTGCATTCAGTTTGACGACTCCATTGACGATGACAATCTAAACACTGCTGATGATATGCACCTTTCAAATCCGGAACTCTTACATCTTCTCTCTTTCTTTCTTTAGAATGACATTCATTGCACGATAATATTGACCCTAATGTATTATAGTGATGGCAACCAAGGCATCCCCCTGTCATTTCAGACATTTGAGCATGAAGTTTATGAGAAAAAATAACCGGGGTATATCGGTCTTCCAATTCGTTTATAACTATAACATCAGGCCCAACTTCCGGGGAAGGATACTCTTTGATCATTGAAAGTCGAGGACAAGCTATGAGACATGGGTCATCTTTTGTCGGAACTTCGCAAGCATGACAGGTTTTACATGTAATATTTAATTGAGAGTGTGACTTCTCCTGTGAAAAAATAATGGTAGTGAAAAAAGTAATTACCAATAGTAAGTGAAAAAATTTTCTCATTGTTCACTTCCCATTATTGAATATTTTGTTCTGGGGATTAACTTTTTATCAGGTAAACTTAGAATTGGAAGGAACATTACCAATGCCCTATAAAGAAGAACTAAAATTGATATAAAACCAACAGTAACTGATATTTCTCCAAATGACGGAAAATAAGAATCTAAAGCATAAGGGGCTGAATATGCAATAAGAAAACAGTTTATTCTATTTAACATCACTCCAACTACTACTAAAGAAGCTGCTACAAACAACCATAGTGTTGATTTTAAAACTTTTTCAGAGAAAAGCATTCTTAAAGGAATAATAATTCCCACTACTATTTCAATCACAAACATTACACTCTGTGTATTCATTTCTGTTAAGTACACATACGTCCCTCTTATCACCATATCTATCAATTTTACTGAAAGATAAATCCCAAGTAAAGGAGCAACCATTTTTCCTAATTTGGATAGCACACTCATTTCCGAATTTAACCCAAGTGATCGGGATGCAGCTAAAGATTCAAATATTATCATTGGAAGCCCAACAGCTACTGCTGAAATGAGAAAAAGTAAAGGTAGAATTGGAGTTTGCCACAATGGGTGCATTTTTGGTCCTGCTATAACCATTAAAGTCCCGAGGGAAGATTGATGTAATGTTGAAAGAACAACTCCTGCAATTATAAAAATAAACATTGTCTTACTAACGCCACGATTAAGCATACGTAAAAATGAATCAATAGGTTTCGAGAGAATCCCTCTCAATTTTACCCTGCCAATAAATCTTTCAGCAATAATTGGTATGAATTCTATGTACAGCACAGTTGCATAAATCATCACACATATACCGACCTCAAAAAGAGGAGAGGTGCCGTTCCACATAATTAACGGGTGCCATATACTATAATATCTGCCTAAATCAATAAACACTCCAATTGCAACAAAAGTATATCCAAGCATTGCTGTTAAAAGTGCGGGGCGAAGAATAACATTGTACCTTTCTTTAAACATAATGTGCCCAAGAGCAGCACTTGTAAATCCGCCGGCGGCAAGCGCAACTCCTGTAGCTACATCAATTGCAATCCATATTCCCCAGGGATGTTGATCACACAAATTGGTCATCTCACCCAAACCAAATATGAAGCGGATAGCAAGAAACACAAGAGCGTTTATGGCCAATAAAATAAGGATAATGACACCAGGAGTTATAAACTTTTTCTTAATTGGAGTTGGTCTCATTAAAAATTCCATTAAGGTTCCTCCCCCTTCGTCTTGCCTTTATCTTTATTAAGCCACATAACACCGCCAAGTAAGGCATACAGTGCTATTGGAGGAATAAAGTAAGCAAATATTCCATGCTGTATTGATTCAGTAACACCTGGTGCAGGAGCTTCGCCAAGGACTGGAAAGTCAAGCTTGGTAAAATCCTGCCCGGCCAAATAAAGCCACGAAGTTCCGCCGACTTCAAGCTCGCCAAGAATATGATCTATATATTTATCGGGATGTCTTTTTATTCTATCGCGAGCAATTTCAATTAAATCTTTTCTTTTACCATAAATAATAGCTTCTACAGGGCAAATCTCAACACATGCAGGTAATTTGTCTTCCTTTGTTCTATCAAAGCAAAAATCACATTTCATTATGTTTGGCTCTAAAGCTTTAGAATATTCAAAAGCCGGTATCTGAAAAGGACAGGCAATCATGCAATAGCGACATCCAATACATTTGCTGCTATCCCAGGTAACCGGCCCATTTTCATCTTTTGTAAAAGCACCAACAATACATGCAGACACACAGGCGGGATCATCACAATGCATGCACTGAACTTTTACATCTGTTGGAAGCATTGGATTTTTTAGATTGTCATATTCATTCACGACTGTTAATGCGTATTCGTCCGGTCTGCGTTTTCTTTCAAGAACTGAACGATCATTATAGGTATCTAAGGAATCGGTTGTTAGATTATGTGCTTCTTTACATGCCCACTCGCAATTCCTGCATCCTATGCAAACGTTGGTATCAACCAATACCCCCATCCGGTCTTCGGAAAGTTTAAATTTTTCTTCTGCTTTCGTTGATGCATTAGGTAAGCTTGCAGCACTTGCACCAATAAGGGCGGCTGTCTTAAAAAAATCACGACGATTTTGCGTTGCCATATTTCCCCTCATCAAATATTAAATATTTATTTAATTACTTACTAAAATATTTATGATAAAATACCGTACCACACTAATTATCAATAAAAATAATATAATATCCTTCTAAATTAATCTCCAAACCAATTTTTGTATTACGATAACAGGGGCAATTATAAATTTTTTCTTATAACTGATAAAGAATTTTAACATCTTTTGCCACTATTGAGAATTTGATATGGCAATTATTGTTTATATTTAAGTAAACACTAATATTTATAAAATCTTTTCCAAGCCTTCCGCTACAATGGAAAGAGCTTTCCTTAAATATCACAGCTGAAATCTTTAATGATATTTTCCGGTAGATAGTTAAGGAAAGTTAATCACGAATCAAATTTTTACCAAATGCCTTGATTGTAAATACAGGACAAGGTGCCATCCTCGCAACTTTTTCAGTTACACTTCCAAGTAGAAAGTGTTCAATGCCAGTTAACCCATGAGTAGCAATCACAATCAAATCACTCAAATTATCAGTCGCAAACTTAATAATTTCGAGAGCTGCCTGGCCGCTATTAATTATAATTTCAGTATCCTCCTTTGATATTCCAGTTTCTTGAATCATCTGTCCAATCCTTTTCCTGCAATCCTCTTCAATACCAGTTGCAAGCTCAATCTTGGATGATTTACCGGAGAGGGAATAAGCCGGATGCATTGTCTCTTCAATTACGTGAAAAAGTTGAAGTTGCGCACCATACGATTCCGCAATTTCAGCCGCATAGGCAAGAGCACTCTTTGAATAGTCTGAAAAATCAACAGGAACCAATATCTTATTTATCGCCTCAAGGGATTTTGGTTTTTCTGATTCTCGTATTGTAAATACAGGACATTTAGCCATTCTTACAACTTCTTCTGTAGCACTGCCCAGCAGTAAATGACCCATACCTCTTCTACCGTGAGTGCCCATGACAATCAAATCAATATCTTGGTCTGAAGCGTATTCCAATATTACCGGTGCCGCAGACATACCTCTTTTCTTTGTAGTGATTATGGCCAAATCATCTGAGCCATGAGAATTAACTACTCTATTAAGCTGCTTCTCAACTACGTCTTCCAGTTTTCGAATCATCTCTTGTGTCTCAGTAATTTCATCACTTACTACACTTGGTTGATCTTTAAATATAGTTATCACGTGCAGAATGTGTATTTCTGCGTTATACTTTTTTGCAAAGAATACTGTGTGAGCGAGTACCTGATCCGCGCACTTCGAGAAATCGGTGGGAAATAAAATCTTTTTCAATTTGAGCATATTTTAGATCCTTATTTTAAATCCTAAACAGTTTATTAAGATTATATTCTAAAAATCAATATTTATTATGGCTATGCTACAAACAAAACTTTTCAGTTCAAACTGGAAATAATTTTTTCACCTCGTTGCCAAATAATGGCTGAGGTATTAATTTGCTATTAGCTCCTTTACTTTCTCTAATAGTTTATCCCTGTCAATGGGTTTTTCAAAAAATCCTTCCGGTGGATGAACCTGCTTGCGGGATTCAATAAATCTTTTTATATCTGTCGATACTCCGGTAACAATTATTACAGGTGTATTTTTTGTAAGCTCATTGTTTTGCAAATCACGTAGTGTTCTCACTCCCGACTCTTCGGGCATTGAAATATCAAGCGTTATTAGATCAGGGTTTTCAGTTATTGCTTTTTGAACTCCAACTTTGCCATCATTAGCCGATGTTACTTCATAACCGTTATCAATGAAAAATGTTGATAGATATGTAATAACATCTTCTTCATCATCTATAATTAATATTTTTTTTAACTCAGCCATTTATTCACCTTCTATATAAATTTAGTAAAATGATATATTGTGTAATCATTTTAATTACTTACTTAAGCTCCCATTCAATAAACGGTTTTTCTATATCAACCATAGCGTTTACTATAAGTTCTACCAGTCCACCGTAAATAATGCTACATTTTTCAAAAGCGTTATAATATGTTAAGCCGTCTCTAAAAGTTCCTTTACAATTTGAACATGGAGAGCAAACATACTTGTATATTGCCGGATCAATTTTATCCTGGAAAACATCGAGGATCTGTTTAAACTTCATCCTGAATGATAATCCATTTCTCCAATCCGGGAAATTTTTACCCTGCATAATTGCAAAACCGCTTCCGCCGCCGCAGCAATAGTTATGAACTCCATGAGGTTCCATTTCAACAAACTGCGGACATAATTCACGGACTATTTTTCTCTGTGGTTCAACAATTCCCATAGCTCTTACAGCATTGCAGGGATCATGCAATGTAACAGGAAAATCATTCTTCATTGGATCGAATTTAATCTTGCCGCTAAATACTATCT
>JBATTD010000115.1:0-2163 GCA_049670345.1 Ignavibacteriaceae bacterium | reverse complement strand
ATACCAAACATTGGCAGCTTGAAACCGAGATCGTAAATAATATCGGGTTGTGATAAATCTTTAATCCACAAAATAAACGGCTGCTGCCTTAACTCTATTGCCGTTCTGAACATGCCCCACAGAGCTACGAAGATAGGCATCTGCAAAAGCATGGGAAGACATCCGCCCGCAGGGTTTATTCCGTATGTTTGATACAGCTTCATTGTTTCTTTACTTATCTTCTGCTGATCATCTTTATATTTCTCTTTTATTTCGGTAATCTTGGGCTGAAGAAGCGACATTTTCTTCATCGATTGATAGCTTTGCTTTGTAAGAGGGTAAACGACAATCTTAATGATTATTGAAAATACAACGATTACAAAACCGTAGTTAGGTATAAAACCATGCAGAAAGTTAAACAACGGAAGTAAAACGAATTCAGCGATTGGTCTGACAATAAATTTTAATCCGAAGAAACTGCCAAAATCTACAAGTGCTTCTAAATTATTACCCAATCCCTTTAGGGTGTTATAATCAACAGGTCCTAAATATAACTTGAACGATTGCTTTTCATACTCGGTGTTTTTAAATGGAAGACTCAGTCGGATGTTATAAAATTCAGCCACACCCTGATTCGGTCTTGCTTCGCTATATCCTTCCAGATAAGCACCGTTAATAGATGATGGTTCATTAGGAATTATTATAGCAGCAAAGTATTTGTTTCTTACCGCAATCCAATCAACCCTGCCGTTAAAATCTTCTCTAACGGTTTCTTTATTATCCGAAGGCGCGTCAATAATAACCTGTTCATCACCATAATACACACTTGAGTTGGAAGCTGTCGCTCCATCAACTGTATTCTTTTCAACAAATCTTATTCCGTTATTCCATACAAGGTCATATTCATTGTTGCTTATAACGTTATTCATTCCGAAAAGCTCAATGTCGCTCTCAATCTCGTAGCCACTTTCTCTAAAGGTGTATGTTTTTACAATTTCTTTACCATCATCAATTTTCAGTTGGAATTTTATAGTTAAGGAATCTCCTTTGGTAACTATGTGTTTTCCTGCAGATAGGTTCGACTCAAAAAAGAAATCTGCTGTATTGATAGCTTTACCGTCGGTTGATACAAAAGAAAGGTCGTAAGTATTTCCACGGGAATAATTAATTAATTGTACTCTTGTTTTATATATATCATCATCACCGT
The DNA here is from genome assembly GCA_049670345.1 of Ignavibacteriaceae bacterium. Classification (GTDB taxonomy): domain Bacteria; phylum Bacteroidota; class Ignavibacteria; order Ignavibacteriales; family Ignavibacteriaceae; genus BMS3ABIN03. The sequence goes on along the minus strand of JBATTD010000115.1, from coordinate 977 downwards.
TATTGTTAATTGAATACCAGTTTTTATACTTTTTTAGAAACACCTTATGTATGTTTCCACCCTTATTTGATAGCTCCATTATAAAAACATCGTTTTCAACAGTGGTGATTTCCTCTTTCTCATCATCAGCATTATAATACTTACCAGCCAGCGGAATAACATCTTTAGTCGTTATTTCTTCTGTTAAAGGTGTTTCCGGTTCTGATAATTTAACTGTATCGGTTATAACAACCGTGGTGGAGTCGGATTGTTTTGGTTTTACAACTGTGGGATCGGGTGCTGTAAGATAAAGCCATGCTACAAGAACAATTCCAATTAATACAAATGCTAAAGTTGTTTGCTTATCCATTATTAATTCCTTTTAAGATCAAATTGGAAAGATTACCGGCGAATAAAATACGGCGGAAAATTTCCATTTAAATCGAATCCTTAATTTTATGCATTATATCTGTTAGGCAAGGCATTACATCACTTAATTTCAACCTGTTATAATTTTTCTGGCTAAGTCTGTTGGAAGAAAAAACAATTTTCACGGATTTATTTTTAATAATGCAATATTCAAAAAAATTAATTTTATTCAATCTATAGGATTCTCTCAAAAGCCGCTTAAGTCTGTTTCTCCATACAGCATTCCCGGATTTTTTAGAAACCGCAACCGCAACTTTAATCTCCGGTTGTTGCTTTTCTTCAACTATATAATGTGCTTTTATTTTTTTGTCAGAAGAGAGGATTGTTATTCCGGATTGGTAAATTATTTCAAAATCTTTCCTGCTTTTTATTCTTTCTTTAGCCGGTAATCCATGCTTTTTCAAGCGAACCTAAAACTCGTCACTTACAGTTAGTCTTTTTCTGCCTCTGGCCCTTCTTCTGGCAAGAACCTTTCTTCCGTTTTTTGTACTCATTCTTTCTCTAAAACCATGCTTGTTTTTTCTTTTTCTATTGCTCGGTTGATACGTTCTTTTCATTATTACCTCGGG
>JBATTD010000114.1:0-6284 GCA_049670345.1 Ignavibacteriaceae bacterium | reverse complement strand
ATAATCTCTCAAGAAGCTCCAGAGCTTATAAGGAGTTCGAAGACCTTGGGACTGAACCAAAAGTAATCTATCTCTCTAAAAAAGAATAAATATGAAGTTACAGGAAAAACAATTAATTGGTCAGGATGAAGCCCTATATCGTCCGATATATGAAACAGGAAAAGGTTTCTATATAACAGTAGGCATCTTATTGCTTATCATTCTTTGGGCTTTAGTTATGTATATTGGACAGGTTTACTACGGACTGGGTGTTACCGGAATGAATCAACCTATCACATGGGGATTTTACATAGTAAATTTCGTATTCTTTATCGGGATAAGCCACGCTGGTACTTTAATTTCAGCTATTCTTCGTCTTTCAAAAGCAGAGTGGCGCAGACCTATAACACGTATGGCTGAAGTAATCACTGCAATAGTTCTTGCTATCGGAGGACTTCACCCAATACTTGATCTTGGAAGACCGGATCGTGTACTGAATATATTCACCGCCGGTCGTTTGCAATCACCATTACTTTGGGATGTAACAAGCATTACTGCTTATTTTACGGCAAGTACTGTTTACCTTTATTTACCAATGATTCCGGATATTGCTAAGCTGAGAGATCGGGGAGGTAAACTTACATGGTTTTACAATTTCCTTTCGTGGGGATGGCAAGGGACAGAATACCAGAAAAAAGTTCTCAATAGGGCTATCAATATCCTTATGATAATGGTCATACCAATTGCAATATCGGTTCATACAGTAATCTCATATATTTTCTCAATGACTCTTCAACCCGGTTGGCACAGCACTATTTTCGGTCCCTATTTTGTCGTTGGTGCAATCTTTTCCGGTATCGCCGCACTGTTAATTCTAATGATCGTTTCAAGAAAAGCTTTTCATCTTGAGAATTATCTTAAGAAGATTCACTTCCAATATTTGGGTACTCTTCTATTAATTATGTCATTGCTTTGGTTTTATTTCACATTTTCAGAATACCTTACTGGAATTTTTGGTTCAGAGCCTCATGAAATGCATATTATCTTATATAAGTTTACCGGTCCCTATGCAATATTTTTCTGGGGAATGGTTATATGTAATTTTATTATTCCTGTAATCTTCCTGGGCTTCAAACGATTAAAAACAATTACCGGAATACTGATCGCATCTATCGCAATTGTAATAGGGATGTGGCTGGAACGATTGAATATTGTTGTTCCATCATTGGCAAACCCGAGAATGGATTTGCCGATGGGAATATATATTCCTTCTGTAGTTGAGTGGGCGCTTTTCATAGGAGGAATAGCAGTGTTTATACTTGGATATACACTCTTTTCAAAGTTCTTTCCAGTCATTTCAATTTGGGAAATAGAAGAAGGAAGAAAAGAAGGAATTAAAGAGGTTGAAGAACGGATACATAGCTATTTACCAGGTGGCGAAATAGTTTCTAAATAAAATATTATCATTTACACTTTACACCTATGGAACGAATTTGTAAAGAAAATAATTGATTAAGGAATAAATAAAATGCAAGAAAAAATAATTGCAGCTGCTCAATTGGTGAGTTTTTTATTTATGTGGATATTCGTAATAGGAATTACCATCTGGATAATTAACCTTATATCAATATCAGTTGAACTTCACGATGTACCGGGAGTATCACTTGGAATAAGCCTGATTGCTATACCGGTTTTCATTACATTGGCAAGTATACTTACATATGCCTATTTCGGTTTCAAGAAAAAAGAGAATAAAATAACGAACAATTCTTCAGGTGAAAAGAAATGAAAGGATTGATTTTAGTCGCGATAATTTTCTTTCAATTTAGTTTTGCTGTTATTGCACAGGAGTTGAAATTGCCATCCAATCCGTTAGATGGACGAATAGTCTTTGAAGATAAGGGTTGTATTTTTTGTCATTCTTTAAGCGGGTATGGCGGTAATGTTGGTCCCGATCTGGCAAGAAAAAAATATTACGGGAGTTTTTTAGAACTCGCTTCAATCATCTGGAATCATATTCCGGAAATGGATAGAAAATTTCGTGAGTTAAAATTTGAAAGACCGCGGTTTAACGAAAGAGAAATGTTAGACCTCATTTATTTCATTTATTATCTAAGATACCTTGGGGAACCGGGTAGCGTTTCTTCAGGCAAAAAACTCTTAACTTCAAAAGGTTGCTTGAATTGTCATAAGGTTTCAGATGACGGGAATAGTGTTGCACCGGATTTTGCTAGGTTACAGGAATATGCATCCCCGCTGTATATGGCTCAGGCGATGTGGAATCATGGACCTGCGATGCAGGAAAAAATGAAAGAACTTAAAATGCTCTATCCAGCCCTTACCGGTGAAAATATAGCTGATATAACAGCATATATCAGACAAGTGACATTAACTGAAACCGAGATTAAAATGTCTCCCGGAAATCCCTCAAAAGGAAAAATTGTTTTTAAGAAGAAAGGATGTTTTAATTGCCACCAGTTAAATAGTGATGATCAGACATCAGGTCCAAATCTTACCAATTTAAAATTAAATGAAAGTGTAACAGAGATTGCTGCAAAAATGTGGAATCACAGTCCATCTATGATAGAATATATGAAAGAGGAATCGGTGGAATATCCGCAATTCGATGGTAACGAAATGGCTGATTTAATTGCATACCTTTATTTTGGAGGATTCGAAGATCCCCCGGGAAATCCTGTTGAAGGAGAATTAATTTATGTTGATAAAGGTTGTGCTAATTGTCATGAAAATGGTGATGAGGGTATTGCTCCTGATTTATCTGGTATAAAAACATTTAATTCCAGGATTAAAATTCTGCAAAGAATGTGGAATCATGCGTCTCGCATGGAAGATCTTTTATTAATTCAGAACAACGAATGGCCGGAATTAACGACAAAAGAAATGCAAGATTTATTTGCATACATAAGTTCTTTATCACAAAAGGAGTGAGGAATTAATGAGGTTTAATAAAATGAAAATTAACTTAATATTAATAACATTATTTATAGTTACAATAACATCAAAAATTTATGGTGCGAATTTACCACAGGTTCAGGACTTAGCAGAAGAAGATCAATGTATTGCGTGTCATCAGGAGCTGGAATTACTACCTGAGGGTTACCAGATTTATGATGTCCACTTGCGGAGTGGCTTATCCTGTGCGGGATGTCACGGAGGTGACCCCAGTTCAGATGATGAAGATATAGCTATGAGTCCGGAAAATGGTTTTGTTGGAGTTCCTTCGCGCGAAGACATTCCAATATTTTGCGGTAAGTGTCATTCGAATCCTGAGTTTATGAGAGATTTCCATCCGGGTTTAGCTACAGATCAGGTTTCCCAATATTATACCAGTGTGCATGGTCAGAAATTTTTATCGGGAGACAAGAAGGTAGCTGTCTGTATTAATTGTCATACAACGCATGGTATACTCGCATCAAACGATCCACGATCTTCAGTTTACCATCTAAACGTACCAATGACCTGCAGGAAATGCCATAGCAATTCAGTTTATATGAAACAGTATAAAATTCCATCAAACCAGTATGAATTATTTGCCCAAAGTGTTCATGGAGTTGCTCTGTTGGATCACAAAGACATTGGAGCACCTGCATGTAATGATTGTCATGGCAATCATGGGGCGACACCTCCCGGTTTAACTTCAGTAACTTTTATATGTGGAAATTGCCATGTACAAAATATGGAGTTCTTCAGACATTCAAGGATGGCAAGTGCGTTTGAGGAACTAGGCTTTCACGGATGTGAACAGTGTCATGGATATCACGCTATCCAAAAAACCAGTGATAAATTAGTCGGAGTAAATACAAATTCTTTTTGCGTTAAATGTCATGAGGAAGGCGATAAAGGATATGGAATTGCAAAAGATATTAAAATTCATATATCGGATTTAGTCATGCTTTACGATTCAGCCAGCGCAAAGTCAAAGGATGTTACTATTAAGGGAATGAACGATATTGACATAGGGTTTTTACTTCAGGAAGGAAGACAAAAACTTATTGAATCAAGAACATTAGTTCATACTTTTGATGTAGAAAAAGTCAAAGAAAAAACTGAAAATGGAAAAAAAGTTGTAAATGAGGCCATTGATCTTGCCGATATGGAGTTTGATAAATATTATACCCGAAGACGAGGATTTGCCATTGCAACTGTTGTACTGGTAATATTTGCAGTAGCACTCTTTTTTAAGATAAGAGATATAGAGAAAACACAAAAGTTAAAAAACGAATCCGTATAAACAGCTACTGATATAAAACTGGTGTTAACTGTTTTACTATTTATTAATTTTTTATTTTGAATAGTGAGAAATTAGTTTAAGTATATTATTTTTCAAAACAATTTGTAAAACATTAATACTATTAAATCAAAAGGTAAAATCCTATGGATTCATCCTCTGATAATTCTGCACTGAATGAGATCTTAAATTATTTAAAAAACATTGATGACAGGGTTTCCAAGATTGAAGAAAGAATTAATATTCAATCTTCCACCGTGGAATCAACAGAAGCCGCAAAAAAAGAATCGCAAGTTGAAATTAAAAAAAGTGACGAGGGATTAGAAGAAAGGATTGGACAGGTTTGGTTTCCTAAAATAGGTATTGTGGTACTCATTGTCGGTTTTGCTTTCTTCCTTACTTTACCCCTTAATGAGCTACCTGTTATTCTGCCAGCTTTAATGGGATATTTTCTAGCAGCCGTTTTATTCGGTCTGGCAAAATTCTGGAAACAAACTTTTTTGCAATTATCAGGATATCTAATTAGTGGCGGGTTTGTATTGCTTTACCTTACTACAATGAGACTTTATTATTTTAGTGGGGAAAAAGCAATTGATAGTTTCCCGGTAATAATTATTCTTCTTCTTGCTGTAACTGCTATCACATTAATAACAGCAGTTCGAAGAAACTCTATTAATTTTACAAGATTGGGGATAACCTTTGGATTTGCAACTGCCGTTCTTAGTGATTATTCATATATAATTTTTTCGCTGATAAGTGTTCTTTCTATTTGCGTTGTACTATTCCATTTAAAATATAAGTGGAACTCTCTTCTTTTTTATGGGATGTTCCTGGCTTATTTTACTCACCTGATATGGTTTATGAACAATCCATTATTAGGCCACTCACTACAGTCGGTTTCTGAGCCGGAGTCGAATCTATTCTTCATTTTAGCTTACGTGGTTATTTTTTCATTCGCTTATTTATTCTCCCGTAAAGATGAACAGGATGATTATGTATCCGCAAGCGTTGCAATGTTTAATAGTAGTGGAGGTTTTGGATTATTTATTTTAATTACTCTGCTTACTACACCCTCTGCTTTTTCATTCCATCAGCTCATTGCTTCATTTGTTTTTATTACCATCGCAGTTATCTACTGGATTAAAATAAACAATAAATACTCTACTTTTTTCTACGCAATGTTCGGTTACGTTGCATTAAGTGTTGCTATCATTGGACAATTTGAAAAGCCGGATTATTTTATCTGGCTCTGCTGGCAGAGTTTATTTGTGGTTTCAACTGCCATATGGTTCAGATCAAAATTCATTATTGTAGCTAATTTTATAATCTACCTTATGATGTTTTTTGGTTATCTAATCGTCGCCGAATCCGCAGGCGGAATCAGCCTTAGTTTTGGTATAGTAGCCTTGATTAGTGCAAGAATTTTAAATTGGAAAAAAGATCAGTTAGAATTAAAAACCGAACAGATGAGAAACGCCTATTTGTTGTCGGCGCTTTTCATCATACCGTATGCTCTTTTTCAGATGTTCCCGGCCGGTTATGTAAGCTTATCCTGGATAGCTATTGCTATAATTTATTTTATTTTAAGTATAATATTAAAGAATGTAAAATATCGATGGATGGCGTTGGCAACCTATTTTTTAACTGTTGTTTATGTCTTCATCTTTGGTATAACAAGTGCTGAAACTTTATTAAAGATCATGTCTTTCGTAGTACTTGGCGTATCGTTAATAGTAGTCTCTTTGGTTTACACCAGGAAAAAGGGTAGGGAAAAAGAAGAAACGAGTAATACAAATCAATCAGAGGATTAAAGTTTTTAATTCAATGTAGATAAATGGGATAAGAACAATTAATTCTCATAGTTTCCGGTGTAATTAAAAGTGGCGTAACTATAGCAGTTCGTATTAATTATTTCTATAATATGGGAACATTTTAACCCCTATACTGGAATTAAAGACTTACAGAATTATTGTTCGAACTGAGACAGTTATTTTAATAACATTATTTGCTAAGCAAACTACATTTTATTTCCCACCCATCTATTAAGAATTATTTA
>JBATTD010000113.1:0-6263 GCA_049670345.1 Ignavibacteriaceae bacterium | reverse complement strand
AGTTAAGCTGGACAGATAAACCAATAGGACCAGTGCCAAGTATACCAACTGTTCCAACATCTATTTTATCTATAAACTTCACCGCATAATTAGCTATTGCCAATGGCTCGACTAATACAGCTTCTAGAGTATTGAAATCTTTGTTCAGAGAATAACAACGATCTTCAGGTAAAACAACGTACTCCGATAAACATCCGCTATGCTCACCAGGGTTACCCATAAACTTAAGATTACGGCAGGTATGCCTTCTACCCTGCAAGCATTGATCACATATACCACAAGATATAGCTGGATCTACTGTAACAACATCCCCTGGTTTTACCCTCGTAACTTTAGTTCCAATTTCAGATACAGTTGCTACAAATTCATGCCCGATTGTGAATGGGTAATTGATAATCTGTTTTCCTATTCGTCCTGTTTTATAATAATGAATATCCGAACCGCACACTCCTACAGCATCAACCTTGAGCAAAACTTCGTTACTCTTTTCAATTGAAGGTTTTGTAAACTCACGAATTTCTAAATGTTCTATCCCTGTCAATACAGCTGCTTTCATCATACTTTTTATATTTCTCTATGATTGTCCATAATATGAATCTTTTCCATGCTTACGCTGATAATGTTTATCAATTAATGATTTTTTTAACCTCTTTACATCAGGATTTATTTGAATTGTCATCCTCGCCATTTTTGCTAATTCTTCAAGAATAACTGAATTAGAAACAGCTTCATCTGCAGTTCTTCCCCAGGTGAAAGGACCGTGACATGCTACTAATACCATTTCTATTTCTTCATAGGAAATATTTTTAAAAGTTTCCACTATTTGATTACCGGTTTCTTCTTCATAATTTCCTTTAATCATTTCATCCGACATTACATCCGTACAAGGTATATCATATGCAAGGTGATCTGCATGAGTAGTGCCCAAAACCGGTATTGGTTTAATTGCCTGGGCCCAGGCAACAGCATTAGGAGAATGAGTATGTACAACAGAACCAACATTAGTAAAATATTTATAAAGAACCGTATGGGTTTTAGTATCGGAAGAAGGATTTAATTCACCTTCAACAATATTATTTTCAAAATCAACCACAACTATATCCTCAAGTCGTAAACTTTTATATTCCACACCACTCGGTTTTATAGCAAATACTTTTTTTTCTCTGTCAATAACACTAACATTACCGAACGTTTGTATAACCAATCCTTTTTCATAAAGCATCATGTTCGCTGCATAAGAGTTCTCTTGCAGTTTTCTATAACTTGTCATATCATTCTCAATATTCTTTAATTAGAAAGTAAAATCATTTTCAATAAATTCACCCAGCTTTGAATATTTTTCATAAATAGAGTTATAAATTTCTGCTTTCGCCGGATCGGGATTATATGTCATTTCAAATCCACTGCCCATTGCTTTTTGTGCCTCAGGTATATTTTCGTAAAATCCCGCTGCAGTACCAGCGGCCATGGCAGTACCCAGTGCACAAACCTGTTCGGACGCGGAAACTTTAATAGGTAAATTCATTACATCTGCATTAACCTGCATAATATATGGTGCTTTCTTTGGAATACCACCAACGGCTATGACACCTTTTATTTCTATACCTTCTTCATTAAACCTATCAACAATTTTTTTCGCACCAAATGCTGTCGCTTCCACCAATGCTTTAAATAATCTTGGTGCATCTGAGCCAAGATTTAAGCCTGTGATCGCTCCCTTTAGCTCCTGATTTGCATTAGGAGTGCGCCTTCCATTCATCCAATCAAGAGCTATTATATCAGTTTCATTTACTGGTAAAAGCTCAGCGGCTTTAGAAAGTTCGGGAATGATGCTGTTTAAAATATTCTCCTTTAGTTTTTCTAATTCTTTTTCACTTAATGAAGAATAGTTATCAAGCAAATTATTCATTGGCCATATCAAAAGATTCCGGAACCATGCATAAACATCACCAACCGCAGATTGTCCGGCTTCCATCCCTAACATTCCCGGAATTATTGAACCATCTACTTGACCACATATTCCCTTCACCAGGCATTCACCACTGTCTGAAGTATCAGATATCATCATATCGCATGTAGAAGTGCCAATTACTTTAACGAGCATATTTTCTTCAATCTCGGCACCAATCGCTCCGAAATGTGCATCAAATGAACCGACGCCAACAATAACATTAGTATTAAGACCCAGTCGTCCTGCCCATTCTTTTGATAGTTTTCCAGCAGGGATATCTCCCGTAAATGATTTGCTATATAACCGCTCTCTCATTCCCGATAAAACCGGATCTAACCTGACAAGAAAATCTTCCCAGGGTAAGCCACCCCATGATATATGCCACATCGCTTTGTGTCCTGCGGCAGTTCTGCTTCTTTTTATTTCGAGTGGATTAGTATTACCCGTTAATAAAGCAGGTATCCAATCGCAATGCTCCACCCATGAAAAAGCAGATCTTCTTACTTCTTCGTCTACTCGAAGTGTGTGTAAAATTTTTGACCAGAACCATTCTGAAGAATAAACACCTCCCGAGAATTTAGTATAATCTTCTCCTCCCCAGCTTTTAGCCAGCTTATTGATCTCCAAGGCTTCTTTAACGGCAGTATGATCCTTCCATAAAATGAACATCGCATTTGGATTGCTTCCAAAACCTGGAGTAAGTGCCAACGGAGTTCCGTCTATATCAACCGCACAGGGAGTTGAACCGGTCGTGGCTATGGATATTCCCCGGATTAAGTCTCCGGTGCCTCGTGGTGCAGCCAACAATGCAGCTTTGATCGCTCCTTCTAAACTCTCGATATAATCAAGCGGATGCTGTCTAAATTGATTCTTCAGCGGATCACAATATTGATTTTCATTATATCTCTTATAATATTTTACAGCAGTTGAAATTTCATTTCCATCAAATGCATCAACGATTAGTACCCTAACCGAATCAGTTCCGTAATCAATCCCAACAACATAGTTTTGTTGTTTTTCAATATTCATAAGAATTAGTAATATTAGTAATGATCATTCGTAATTGATCGTAGTCTGAAAGAGTGTTCATTTTATAATCTTGTCAATTACCATTAAAAGAATCTCCTTTGATTTAGTTGCTTCAAAAACTGCGTTTCTTCTTCTCCTCTTAGATAATTCAATCAGGAAATAAACGGGGCTAACCGTAACAATAACAAACTCAACCCCGTGTATATTTGTCATAATTAATTTTCCGCTGTTATTTGTTCAATTCATCTATATGATTAAAAGTATTTTTAAGTGAAGGATATAATTCTTTATAAATTTGGTACTGCTTCTCATATTGTTCTACATCATTTAAATTAGGTTCTGTTATTCTATTTTGCTTTACAACAATCTCTACGACTTCCGTAATATCAGCCCAGATTTTAGTTCCCAAGCCTGCAAGTATCGCTGCGCCTAATGCAGCGCCTTCTGTGGTCTTGAGAGTAATAAGTTTTGAATTCAGAACAGATGCGATTATATACATCCAAACATTACTTTTAGCTCCACCTCCTGATACCCGAAGTTCGGAAGATTGACTTAAACCGACTTCTTTTATTAATTCGAAACAGTCACGGATACCAAAAGCAACTCCTTCCATGACTGCTCTTGCAAGATGTGCCCGGCTATGACTAAGGGTTAGACCAATAAATGAACCTCGCGCAAGAGGATCCGGGTGAGGTGTTCTTTCGCCAGAAAGATATGGTAAGAACAATAATCCATCACAATTGACTGCAATTTTGTCAATCTCTTTATTCAATTCATCGTATGATAAATCACTCGCGAAAGTATCATGAAACCATTTTATACTACCGGCTGCCGATAACATAACTCCCATCAGATGCCATCGGTTTGAGATTGCATGACAAAAAGAATGAAGTTTTCCATCTGCTTCAATATAAGGTTTGTTCGTACTTGCAAATACAACTCCTGACGTACCTAATGTTATTGATGTTACTCCCTCTTCCACAGCACCGACACCTACTGCCTGCGCAGCCTGATCTCCCGCACCTGCTACAACAGGTGTACCCTCTAATAATCCTGTTAAAGAAGCAGCTTCCTCAGTAACTACACCAGTTATTTCGGTACCTTCGAATGATTCGGGCAGCCATGATTTATTAATTGATAACGCATCAACTACTTCTACCGACCAATCCCTTTTCATAACATCAAAAAGTAATGTGCCTGAAGCATCTGCTTTATCCGTTGCATACTCACCGGTAAGTCGATAACGTATATAATCTTTAGGAAGAAGAATATGTTTTGCAGATGCGAAAATTTCAGGTTCATTTTCTTTTACCCATAATATTTTAGGAGCGGTAAAACCGGTGAGGGCGTCATTACCAGTTAAATGTATCAATTTATCCCGACCAATAATGCTTCGGATTTTGTTGCACTGACTTTGCGTGCGTTGATCATTCCATAGAATTGCGGGTCTTAAAATCTTCCCATTGTTATCAAGAAGGACTAATCCATGCATTTGCCCGGTAAGTCCGATTCCGTGTATCTCCTTAGAAGTAACATCCGAGCGGATCATCACTTCATTAATACCCTCAATAGTTCCGGCCCACCATAACTTAGGATCCTGTTCGCTCCAATGAGGATGTGGTGTTTGAATTGAATATTCACATGAAGCCACTCCAATTATGTTACCACTTTCATCTATTAACATAACCTTAGTTGCAGTAGTAGATACATCAATCCCTAACAAACAATTCACTTATAACATCCTTTTGAATACTTTTGTTTTTAAAATATTTTACAAGAAAACCGTTTAATTATTTACAGGCAATATGCTAATATCGACTGGTTCTTCAGAATTATATTTTAACCAAATAATTATTGTTGGATTACCTTCAACATCGTATTCAACTCCGTATCGAAAATCTTTTCCCCTGGGAATTGGAACCCCATTAATGAGTAAATTAAATTCGTCCCCGTTCCAATATTTTATAACAAATGCTGGATTAACTAAAGGAGATTCTTCACTTGCTTCTAATCGTAATGTAATTTCAGATTCGCTTCTACTGTTCAATGATTCAAGTATGTATGCGCGTTGAGTATAATCATAACCTTCGGATTTAAATCCACTACTTTCTAATATTAAATTTGCCGGATAATTCCATGAACGTGCAAGAGCTACAAGTGTTTGAGGATCTTTATTTGTCATTCCATATAATGCCGCTTCCCCGTTTGGATCACCCCAGCTTAGAGATGAGTGAGCTGCCCGATCAGGTGCACTTGCACTTCTACCGTCTGATACTACTTGTGCTACCGGCCAATGATTCCACCACGGGAAATGTGAATATTCAGGTCTCACTTCCAAATTAAACACTTCAAAACCACCACCTTCACGAAATATCATAAAAGGTTTGTACTCGGATTTAAAATGTGTGTATTGTATAACGGCATCTTCCAAATCGAATACGGGATAACCATGTTCCCATGTATAAGCTTTACTTTCACCTTCCATATTAAGTAAAGTACATGCTTCAAGCTCAATATTATCTTCAGGTCTTGTACCCGGTTCATTAAGCAATATAGTTTCCTGCCAGCCTCCTCTTCCAGGTAAGACTTTTCTGACCACAACACCATCCGGATATATGTAATAAAGTTCATTGCCCCATTCTCCAAAACCAGTATTGTTAGGAAGATCTTTTTGTCTGAACCTAACATCCATTTGTAAATAACGCCAGTTAACAACTACTCTTGCATCGTTGCTCTCAATGATTGCCACTCGCGAACTTCTTGTTTGTGTATCGGACATATGTTCAATGCACCCGGTTGGCATATCTTCCCTTGGCCCCTGAGATAGAAACCAATTGTTACCGGTTTCACGACTTTGATCCGCCATCCATTTGCCATTTTCCGAAACAAGACAAGCAGAGTATCTTGTACCCCTCCAGAACATAAGCTTGGTCGGCAGTTCATCAAATTGAACAACAACATCCATATTATCACCCACCGGCCAAATATTATCCCATTCCGGATAATATTTTAATCGTGTATAATTTGCAGCAAACCTTCCCGAAGGTATTACTGTAGGGAATTTACGTGGAGCAAATTCAGGTTCGTTATCCGGTTGAATTGATTTATAAAGATTTTCTACCTCACTTGCAGATAAACTTTTCGAATGAATTTTAATTTCATCAACTATTCCATCAAAGGTATATTGTGAAGGATAAGTTGCCCACTCGCGAATTGGATCAGTTGGCGGTAGCATCACACGATTCATTCCCATCCTGAAACCATCCTCAATCTGGCTGTATAC
>JBATTD010000112.1:0-1876 GCA_049670345.1 Ignavibacteriaceae bacterium | reverse complement strand
GTTTATGCTCGTTTCATCTGTTCATAATTAATAATATTTAGATATAATTTTTCAAACAAAGTAATTTAATAATTTAAGATCACTGGAGTTCAATATGAAAATAAGCCGTGAGGAGGCATTAGATTATCATTCCTCTTCTCCCAGAGGAAAAGTAGAAGTTGTAGCTACTAAACCATGTCTTACATCAAGAGATTTATCTTTGGCATATACACCCGGAGTTGCTGAACCCTGCAGAGAAATACACAATGATGTCTCAGCTGTTTATAAATATACAGCGAAAGGAAATCTTGTTGCTGTTGTTTCTAATGGTACAGCAGTATTAGGATTGGGTAACATTGGACCTGAGGCGGGAAAGCCCGTTATGGAAGGTAAAGGTGTATTGTTCAAAAGATTTGCTGACATTGACGTTTTTGATATTGAACTGAAAACTGAAGACCCCAAAGAATTAATTAAAACAGTTGAATTACTGGAACCTACTTTTGGCGGAATTAATCTGGAAGACATAAAAGCACCGGACTGCTTTGAGATAGAAGAAACACTCAAGAAAACCATGAACATTCCCGTCTTTCATGATGATCAGCACGGTACTGCAATAATTTCCTGCGCTGCATTAATAAATGCTGTTGAAATTGCCGGTAAAAAACTTGAAGATGTAAGAGTGATTGTAAACGGCGCCGGTTCGGCTGCTATATCTTGCTGTAAGTTATATATGAGAGCGGGAGTTAAGAAGGAAAATATATACATGTTCGATTCGAAGGGCTGTATCACTAAGGATAGGAAAGATTTAAATAAATACAAAGATGAATTTGCCCAGAAGAAGGGATTCGCTTCACTTGAAGAAGGATTTAAAAATGCAGATGTATTTATCGGGCTATCCATTGGAGGCGTTGTTGATAAAAAAATGGTCGCGAGTATGGCATCCAACCCAATCATTTTTGCAATGGCAAATCCAGACCCTGAAATAATGTATGATGATGCCATTGAGGTAAGAGATGACTTGATAATGGCAACAGGCAGAAGTGATTTTCCAAACCAGGTGAATAACGTACTTGGTTTCCCATTTATCTTTCGTGGTGCCCTGGATGTAAGAGCATCAAGTATTAATGAAGAAATGAAAATGGCTGCTACAATGGCTCTTGCGGAATTGGCAAGACAAAAAGTTCCGGAAATAGTTCTTAAAGCTTATGGAGGTGAGGAATTTAGTTTCGGTAAGGAATACATTATTCCCAAACCTTTTGATCCGAGGGTACTTTGGTTTGTAGCTCCCGCGGTTGCAAAAGCTGCTATAGAAACTGGGGTTGCCAGAATTACTGATATAAACTGGGATGCCTATATAGAACAATTAAAGGAAAGATTGGGATACTCGAAAGAAGTAATTAGAGTGATGATAAATAAAGCACAGGAAAATCCTGTAAGAGTTGTTTACCCCGAAGGTGAAGAAGAAAAGATTATTCGTGCAGCACATGTTGTATATAACGATAATATTGCATACCCGATTCTACTTGGGAATAAAAAAATTATTAAATCACAAATTGAAAGATTAGGTTATTCTCAAGATAAATTCGAAATAATTGATCCTGCACAAAGTGAAAAATCAGGTAAATATGCTGAGGCGTTTTTCAATAAACGCCAGAGGAAAGGTGGGGCTCTGATAGAAGCAAATAGATTAATGAAAAAGCTAAATTATTTTGGTTCCATGATGGTGGAAACTGGTGACGCCGAAGCTCTTATCAGTGGTTTAACAACAAGCTATCCAAACACAATACGGCCGGCGTTGCAATGCATTGGCGTAAAAGAAGGAATAAAAGTGGTATCTGGGTTATATATAATTGTTGCAAAAAAAGATGTGTATTTCTTTGCTGATACTACTGTAAAT
>JBATTD010000111.1:0-10114 GCA_049670345.1 Ignavibacteriaceae bacterium | reverse complement strand
ATTTTATATTAAGGGCAAATGGAACTCGTCACGATAAATCGAGACTCGTTTTATTAAAAATCAAACCTGTATTTTACTCCAAACTCATTTATCATTTCTCCGTATGTTGAGCTGCCTTGTAATGGATCTCTTCTTTGAAATCTTAAAATTAAATTTCTCAATGATGTTATTGGCGAAGTTTCAATTTTAACATTTGCACGGGTTAAATCCTGAAAAACCTGCGAGGTCCCCCCAAATTCGTAACGGAATTCCAAACTAGATATATCTGCTTTACCTATTAAGCTAAATTTTGTTTCCGAACCAACTTGCTGAAAACGTACACTTCTAATATAATTTCCAAATTGTTGATTCAGGAAACTGCCTACCAACGAACCGGCAAATGATGCAGCGGTTGAAGCAGCAACATTTCTATCCTGATTTGTTGCATCATCCGTAAACTTACCAACTATAATAAACATTATTGCATCTGAAGAAGTTTTGGTTGCATCAAGCTGGTAATCACCCAAATTATTATCTCGAATATAAACGTTAATATTCCCTTCCTTCTGAATGAAATTTTTATTAATCTCACTTAACGGACCTTCAAGCCGTATTCTGATTTCAACTTCCTTCTCACCGCTGGTTACTCCAACTGAATCGGATGTTAAGTAATAATCCTGATAAGTTGCTGTTACATCTAAATAAGGATTATTAAGTTCATCAAAAAATTTAACAGTGCCCAATGCGTCGAAAGGTTTAATAAATTCTAACTTTGAACCTTGAAGTAAGTTTAATGTCCCTCGAGCTACCGGATTATTATTAATTATTGTGTATTCAAAATTTCCGGCAAGGTAAGCAGTAAGATTTTGCTTGAATTCGGGTGAAAGCACATAAACAATTTTTGCTTCATCTTCAATGTTAATTTTAATTTGAAGGTTAAGATTATTTGGACGAGAAGGTTTTGACTCCTCATGCTTGCTTATTAAGTCACTGAGAACAATTAAACTATCAATTAAAGCATTATCATCATAAGTGGATGAATATATTTTGTACTTGTAAATAAATCCATCGGATGAACTGGAAAAACCAGAACGAGCAGGGGCAATAGTTACATTAGCTCCTTTATTAATTAATATCTCAGCACTTAGGGAATTTTTATTATCATCATAAGTATAAACAATATCGCCTAGGGTAGTGATTGATAGATCGCCATACATAGTTGGTATTGCTGCCTGGGTTTCTTTTGCCAAAACTTTCAGCTGCCCGTTAGCATTAAAAAATATTTTTGTTATTTCTAAATTACTATACGTGACTTTTCCTCCGCCTAAAATCGTTCCTCCGCCAATTGTACCATCAACATTTTTAAGATATAAGCTGTCTATTATAATGTCATCATCCTCAAGTAAAACACTTGCAAACGCTTCATACTTTATATTATTAAGATTTGACGTAAAGGAAACATCATGTACTGCAGCTTTACCTGAAAGTTTAAAATCTTCCATTGTTCCGTCAATATTAACTTCTCCGATAAATTCTCCATTTAACTCTTTAATAAATGGAATTAAACCGGATAATGTTACCAATTCAAAATCATTAGCTTCCAGAGAAAGATTTAATTTTTTACCGTTTTCTTTTAGCTCTGACTGCTGCAAGGAAAGATCAATTGGAAGTACTCCTTCAATTTTAAGTTTAGGGTATTTAATATTATAAAGAGTATCTAAAAAATTAAGTTTAACATCCAATCCGCTGTTATCATAATTCAACGATGTAATAAGCGTACCTATTCTCTTTTTCCTTATATTAATATCATCCACAGTTAAACTCAGGTTTAACAATGGTGAAGCAGCAGTGCCCTGCCAAAAAGCCTTTAAATCAATATTGGAATTAAAACCTGTTTCGGGAGACACTTTAAACATATCGCGACTCACATCTTTTCCAGACAGGTTTCGGATATTCAGCGAAAGGTTTTGATCATTAGTGAAGGAAAACAATCCGTTTAATTCTATATCCCCAGGGTTATGAGTCATTGTAAATTCATTAAATATAAATTGCTCATTCGAATAGGTAATATTGATATTATTTTTATTCCATAAATCAAAATTGTTGTACGTAATAAATAAAGAATCAAGCAGCAAACTGGTGATATAGTCATTTAAAACAATACTACCATTAAGTTGAGTGGTAAGATAATTATCTAACTGCCCGCTGAGATCTAACGTTACATTTCGATGATCTATTTCTGCAGTAAATTCTACATTGTGAATTTTTTCATTTAGAAACAAGTCGTGAACAGATACGTCAATGTTCGAGGTAAATGAAGAGGGGAATTCAACAGAAAAATCGTTATTAACCTCTGCAATAAGTTCCATACCAGATATAAAATAAAGTTCACCTTCCTCCAGATATTTAAAATAGTTTACATCCAGCATAGCTGAAACTGATAATGAATCGCCGTTACGTTTAATAAATCCACTTATATCACCGTCGATTTCCATGTCAATACTTCCAAGCAATAAAGAAAGGAGTTCAAAATCTTTAAACTCTATGGAATAATTAATATCAACCATATGCTCTGGTAAATGCAGCTGCTCGGATTTTCTATATGAGATGTCAATTTCAGAGGGGTTGATCTTTTCAATACTGTGATCTATAAAATCAGTAATCAGATTTACTTCAGCGGTAATGAGTGATGCAATATCCAAAATTGAAAACTGACCGCTTAAAGTTATATCAGCCAGGTTTGAAACAACGTTTATCACCCGGCTGCCCTGGTGATCATTTCTTAAATCAACTATTACTTTTTTATTATTCAGTTCAATATCTCCTACTGTAGAACTGTCAAGTGCGAAGACGGCAAAAAGTTCTATGCTATCAGGATCAAAATGGTTTCCATCGGCTGCTATGTTTATGTTAAGATCCGTTTCCAGTTCAGAACCGGGAATTAGATTTGCGATATTAAAATTTCGTAAGGAGGCATTAATATCATAAACAGGATTAGAAAGATCTGCAAAATTAATTTTACCGGAAACATCTCCGGTGGTGGTATCCGATTTAAATGATAGGTCGTAATTAATATCACCGCGAGACGCAGTTAAATCAATGAATAGTTTTTGATAATTTCGGTTTCGTATTTCAGACCAGTTACCTATAACCGATATGTGATTGCTCATATCAGCCGGAGAAGTTCCTTTTCCCTTTACAATAATATTGCTATTCAAACTTGTTGGTAGATTGATGACTGGAGATAAATCAAGACTTTGAGTATTCAAGCTGACATCATAAACCATATCCTTTTGAGTTAGGTCCATCGAAACTATCGCATCAAATTCACCGCGACTGGTTTTCACGTTTAAACCTGCATTAAAATTAAGAGGTTCACCTTTAAAATAAAGCGTGTCAAATTTTAAGTTTCCATAACCATCATACACAGGAATATCTATTGTTCTTAATAACGAATCGGGATCAGCCGGCTTGATATAACTTTCCAGAAAATTTACATCAATCAGCATTCGATCACCATCGGTAACATTCTTAATATTTCCTCTTCCTCGTAATCGTGTTTCATTAAGCACAATATCAAGGTTTAGTATATTAAGTTCATTAAGACTACCTCGGGTGCGAATATTTGTCTTTATCGAACCCTGAAGTATCTCAGTTGCAGGTACAAAATTTGTCAGGTCATCAAAATTAAATTCATTAGCATTTAACTCTAAGCGTAAGGGAACATTTTTGATTTGTATCTCTCCGCCTAATACCGGAAAATCCTTAGCCGAAACATTTAACGAAATATTTGAACGCTGTGTTTTGAGATTTAGTTCACTTACAATTACTTCATCGTTGTTAATTAAAAAATCACCGCTAAGATTTTTTACCTCAAAACCACGCAAATTAGGTTTGACAGAAAAACCATTTATGCTAAGCCGTATTTCTTTACCTGAGAAATCAGCGAATGCATTTAGCGAAAGGTTGATACTCTTTAGTCTCAGATCATCGGTATTAAGATTCTCGTAAACTTCTGTGCTGTTTTTATTCTCAAAAGATTGAAGATTGAAATCAACGTTATTTAAGGAGAGATCGGCGACTTCTATTTTAAATGTGAACTCTGAAGAAGCGGAGTCTTGTATTTCTTCTTCACCTGATGATTTTACGAGTTTAGAAATATTAAGTTCACCGGATTTATCTTTTAGGAAAAGGATATCAGCATTTATCAATTCAATTTTTCGAATGTAGATAGTTTTAAAAAGAATTTTGAGAGGACTTGTACGTAATTCAATTTTCTCAGCAAAGAGCAAAGTATCTTGCCCCTGCAATAAAGTAGTATTATTAAGAATTAAAGCAGTAAAAACAGTTCCATCTATTCTTTCAATTGATAGTTTACCGTTTATGGAACCGTTTACTGTTGTAACAACTTTTTCCCGAAGCCAATCACGGAATGTTGAAGTTTGAGAAAAAGCAAAAAGCATCAAAAGCCCAGTAATTATACCAACCCCAAAATAAATGAAGCCGTTCACAATTTTTCGGAAACGTGACCGTTTTATTTTTGGGTCTTTTCTGAAGAGCAAATCTTAACCTATATTCTAATCTTTAAATCTATCAACTATGATCTTAATAATTTTTGATGTGGACTGATCATTAACAAATTCAATCGTCTTCACTTTTCCGCCGTTAGTAACAACAACATCTTTACCAACAATATTTTCAATCTCCCAGTCTGCACCTTTAACCAAAATGTCTGGTAGAAGTTCCTCTATAAGCAGCTTTGGCGTATCTTCATCAAACAACACAACATAATCAACCGGTTTTAGATTTGAAATGATAATACTTCGCTCGGTTTCATTTATAATTGGTCGTTTGCTGCCTTTAATTCTCATCACGGAGGCATCGCTATTTAAACCGACTATCATAACATCTCCTAATACCTTCGCCTTCGAAAGATAATCGATGTGCCCTGCGTGGATAAGATCGAAACAGCCGTTTGTAAAAACTACTTTTTTATTTTGATCTTTAAGCTGCTGCCTTATCTCTTTCATTTCCCTAAGGGTTTTAATAGACTTCATTTATTATCATCAATAATAGTTGTAAATAATTTTTCTTTATCAACAGGAACAATTCCAACCTCGCCGCAAACTATTCCTCCTGCATAATTTGCTAAATAAGATGCTTCTAAAATATCTGCTCCGGCAGCAAGTGATAAAGTTAAAGTTGAAATAACGGTATCGCCCGCACCGGAAACATCAGCAACCTTTCTTGCCTTAGTTGGCATCCGTTTTTCTTCTTTACCTTTTTTAAATACGGCAATTCCTTCTTCGCCTAAAGTTAAAAGCACATATTGTGCGTTTAATTTTTCCAAGAGTTTGCTTCCCGCAAAAGAAACATCTTTGGATGAAGTGATTTTTAGTCCGAGTTTTTCTTCAGCTTCTTTTCTGTTTGGTTTAAATACAGTTACATTTTTGTAACTCCAAAAGTTTTCAAATTTCGGATCAACGGTTATAAGTTTATTATATTCATTTGCTTCACTAACAATTTTGATTATAAGCGATTCGGTTAAAACACCCTTGTTATAATCCTGAAGAATTATTCCATCCAGATCATTAATGTTTTTTTTAACATAATCGAATATCTTTTCTTCCATTTTGCTATTTAAATATTCCTTGCATTCTTTATCAATCCTAACAACGTGCTGGCTGTCTGCAATCACTCTCGTTTTTGTTGTAGTTGGTCGCGATTCATCAATCAAAATCCCATCTGAAGATATTTTTGAATCGTTAAGCAAAGACGAAAAAATTGCACCATAATTATCATCACCAATTACACCAATGGGAATTGGAATTCCACCAAGAGTAGCAATATTTAACGCAACATTAGCCGCACCGCCAAAACGGAAAAACTCCTCTTCAACTTCAAGAACAGGAACTGGCGCTTCAGGT
Organism: Ignavibacteriaceae bacterium; assembly: GCA_049670345.1. GTDB lineage: Bacteria > Bacteroidota > Ignavibacteria > Ignavibacteriales > Ignavibacteriaceae > BMS3ABIN03. Next base: position 4,208 of record JBATTD010000111.1, on the reverse strand, counting down.
GAAACTCTTTTCACGTCTCCCCAATAATATCCGTCTAGCATCATATCGCCAATTATAGCAATTCTTTTCCCCTCAAAATTATGCTTTAATTCTTTTATTCTTTTTTCAGAGAGTTTTATCATTATTCATCCTGAATATTTGAAAAATAATGTCTAAAATAGTGATAATATGAATGTTGTTAAAGGGGAATGGAATAACTGTTTTTACATAGTTAAAATAGTTATGGTGTAAAATCTAATTTTCAACCTATCTTAACCACCCCAGAAAAATCGGGATGAAGATTAGAGATTATTAACCGTTTGCTTTAGTACCGCTGTTTTCTAATTTTGAGAGCGGATTAGATATCTTGATTCTTAACAATCCGGCATTACTACCGATCCACATATTAACTCCATCAAATAAAAATTTATGGAATGTAGATGACCTGATCCCTAATTGATCCAGATCAACCCTGGTTACTTCCAATGTATTACGATTAACTAAAAACAGTCCCTTCCCCTGTTCAACATTTTCTTTTCTATCGAAGGCGTAAACACCTGCCCAAACATAATTCCCGGTTCTTCCCAAAGCATAAATTCCGTTATCGGCAAGTCCGTCAATCTGCGAAATTTTTTCCCAATCAAGTCTGCGGTCGAAAATATAAATGCCTCCGACATTAAACTCCGGGTCGCTTGCAGATGTGAACTCATCTGTACCAAACCAGATTCTGTTGCCCTCAAAAAGTATTGAAGAAACGGACACAGTTCTTCCTTCATCGTTAAATCCCCGCTTTTTATTAGTAAGATATTTCCACGAAGATTCGTTGTTATACGACTTATTTTTTTCATAACGGTGAACACCTGATTCGCTTCCAAACCAAATCAAGCTGTCACCGTCAAAAGCAATCGATTTTATGTTATTGGATTTTTGATCTGTTCCCTGTAGACGGTTGATATCAGCATATCTTCTTTTCTTGACATCAAACCGTGTTATGTTTCGGAACCTTCCAATCCACAAAACATTTTGTGAAGCATCGTATTTTAATGTTCTTATCCAGTTACCAAATTGTCCGCCCTGAGCAAATTTTCTCTTACTCCACTTTTCTCTTTTTTTATTATAGATAAACAAACCATCGGCAGAACCAGCCCAAACATAATCTTTATTAACCTCTATTGCATAAAATAAATCGTTATCGAGGTTCCCGCTCTTGGTAGAAAAGTTAATCCACTTCTGCTCATTTAATGAATAGCGGTAAACACCCTGCCCGTATGTTGCAACCCAAAGGAAATCGCCGTCTTTAGCAATATCAATTACCTTTGCCCCTTCTAAAAATATTTCAGATTCAACCTGGGCTGTTAGATTTGTTAAGAATAAAAATGTGATGATAAAAGTGAATATTATTTTCATCTTGTTATAATAAGTTTCTAATAACTTTCTTTCTCCGAAGGGAAGCTATTGCTTTTTACATCATCAATATAAGATTTAACTGCTTTGTTTATTTCTTCAGCAAGCTCTGCATAATATCTTACAAACCGAGGATGGAAATCGGTGTTAAGTCCAAGCATATCGGGAGTAACTAAAATTTGTCCGTCGCAATTAACTCCTGCACCTATGCCGATAGTTGGGATTGATATTGAAGCAGTCACTTCTTTAGCAAGTTTCGCCGGAATTTTTTCCAGAACTACAGCAAAGGCTCCGGCTTCTTCAACTATTTTAGCATCTTTTAAAATTTCCTGCGCCTCTTCATCAGTCCTGCCACGTTCGCTATATCCTCCGTACGAATGAATACTCTGGGGCAATAAACCTATGTGACCCATCACCGGCAAACCATGATTTGTTATCTTATTTATAGTTTCGGCAATTCTTTCGCCGCCTTCAAGTTTAACAGCACCCGCGGGCGTTTCTTTCATAATTCTTCCGGCGTTACGGAATGCTTCATCAACATTAAGTTGATACGACATAAACGGCATATCAACTACAATCATTGCGCGCTGAACACCCTTTGCCACTGCCTTAGTGTGATAGATCATCTCATCCATAGTTACAGGTAATGTTGTTTCATTTCCCTGAAAAACATTGCTCAATGAATCACCAACTAATAGAAGGTCAATACCGGCTTCATCCAACAACTTTGCGGTAATAAAATCATACGCCGTTAATGCAGATATTTTTATTTTGTTTTTTTTAAGTAACGCGAGTGCTTTAGTTGTAATCCTTTTTATTTCTTTTTCAATGCTCATATGTTTTTAACCGTTTGATAAGGCGAGATCAAATTCTTTTTCCGAATGATAGAAACTGAATCCAAAATGTTCTTCAAACCCTGTTTTAATTGCACTTTTTAATTTTTCTATTTCAATTTTATAATTAATAATTTCTTTTAAATCAGTAGTTGTGTTATTCATCTCTATTCTAATTTCATCCAAATAATTTTTATTCAACACCAAATAATCAACAATTTTTTTATGTTTATCACCACACAAAATTGAACCATGTTGGAGAATAACATTGCCTAAGTTTCGTTGTGCGTTGCCTACAAGTTTTTTCCCTTTATAATTAATTTCATTTCTTGAGGAGACTGCAAAACATACAGCACTTTTTTCTTCCTTATAAAAAGATGGGAAATGTGGTTCTGTATGTTCAAGACTAACTTCTTTTAATTTTTCATCAAATAAAGTAAGTCCTTTTTTTAATGCAAGATTAACCTGTTTATAAAGATCGTTAAGAGAAAAATTTTTATTGGAAGGATATATGACAGAATAAGTTAACTCTTCGGCATGAAGAATCGCCCTGCCGCCTGTAGGACGTTTAACAAAATCAAGTTTGTCATTAATTACTTTTTCAATATTTAATGAGTCCTCTGGTTGATTTGCACCCAGAGAAATACAGTAAGGTTTCCATCCATATAAACGAAGAATAGCTTCATAGGTTTTCAAAGTTTTTGCAAGCATCAAATCAAAATCCATGTTATACAAACCTGGATTCAGGCCGCTGTCAATAAATTTCCAATTCATCTGCTTATAATTTTAAATTTTTACCAGATGAAACTCGTCCTGATAACTCGGGACTTGGTTCATCTTCCAATTATACCTCTGTCGCTTTTCTTAATAAACTCCACAACGTTTTGCACGAGATTATGTTCACCAAATTCTTCGGCTATCTTTTTAATTGCATCGGAAAAATTTAAGCCGGAATTATATAGTAATGTGTAAGTTTTCTTTAAAGTCATAATATCATCACTTGAAAATCCCCGTCGATTTAAACCGATTGAATTTACTCCTGCATATTTTAAAGGTTCGCTACCGGCCAGTATGTATGGCGGCACATCTTTAACTATACGAAAGCCTCCGCCTATCATTGAGTGCTGACCAACTTTGCAAAACTGGTGAACAGGTGTAATTCCACCTATAATAACATAGTCCTCAACCACTGCATGCCCTGCTAAAAGACAACTATTCGCTATAACACAATTATCGCCAACCACCACATCATGAGCAATGTGGCAAAAGGCCATCAGCAAACAATTTTTTCCAACCCTCGAAAAGCCCGTTTCCTTTGTTCCTCTATGAAGGGTAGCAAATTCACGAACAACAGTATCTTCCCCAATGTAGAAGTACGCTTCTTCACCGTCATATTTCAAATCCTGCGGTACATTTGAAACAGCTGCACCTTGTTTAATTTGTACCCTGTCTGCAATCCTTGCACCATTATAGATAACTGCATTTGGACCGATTTCACAATCATTCCCGATCTCTACATCATCTTCAACTATTGCATACGGGCTGATGGTTATATTATCACCAAGCCTGGCTTTTCCGGAAACTATTGCGGTCGGATGAATATTATTCATAGCTATAAAAATTATTTTTCAACATTTGGTTTGTCAACTATTCCCGCCATAAAATCGGCCTCTGCCACCAGCACATCATTCACATAAGATTTTCCTTTCATCATAACAACTGTCCTCTTTTTATTAACCAACTCTATCTCCATAATCAATTGGTCACCGGGTACAACCGTTTTACGAAATTTGGCATTATTGATCTGCATAAAATAAACCAGTTTAAGTTCGGGATTCGGGATAGAGTTTAGTAATAACACTCCACTTGTTTGAGCCATTGCTTCAATTATTAATACTCCCGGCATTATCGGGTTACCAGGAAAATGGCCCTGGAAAAATGGTTCATTCATAGTAACAGATTTTACACCGACTGCTCTTTTATCCATTTCTA
>JBATTD010000110.1:0-6463 GCA_049670345.1 Ignavibacteriaceae bacterium | reverse complement strand
ATATCACCCATTCCGCCGCCTGGCATAGCTGGCATTGCGGGCTGATCTTCTTTCTTTTCAAATACAACTGCTTCAGTGGTGATTAAGAGTGAAGAAACAGAAGCAGCATTTTCTAATGCAGTTCTTGTAACCTTAGTAGGATCAATTACACCGGATTTAATAAGATTTTCATACTTTTCAGTAGCAGCATTAAAGCCAAAGTCATCTTTGCCTTCTAATACTTTCTGTAACACAACTGATCCTTCCAGACCTGCATTGTTTACAATTTGTCTTAATGGTTCTTCAAGAGCTTTCTGAATGATCTTTATTCCCGTTGTCTGATCGAGGTTTGCACCTTTCAGTTTATTCAGTTTTTCAATTGCTCTAACCAAAGCAACACCGCCGCCTGCAACCAGCCCTTCTTCAACTGCGGCTCTTGTAGCATGCAATGCATCTTCAACTCTTGCTTTCTTTTCCTTCATTTCAACTTCGGTAGAAGCCCCGATTTGTAGCACTGCAACACCACCGGAAAGTTTTGCCAGTCTCTCCTGAAGTTTTTCTTTATCATAATCCGATGTTGTTTTTTCAATCTGAGCTTTTATTTCATTAATTCTTTTCTTTATTTCGTCAGTCTTTCCCGATCCTTCAACTATAGTTGTATTATCCTTATCTATAATAACTTTTTTAGCAGTACCGAGATAAGAAACTGTAGCGTTTTCAAGTTTAAAACCACGTTCTTCCGAAATAACAGTAGCTGATGTGAGCACAGCGATATCTTCAAGCATAGCTTTTCTTCTATCACCAAAACCAGGTGCTTTTACTGCAGCAACTTTAAGTGTTCCGCGAATCTTGTTAACAACAAGTGTAGCTAATGCTTCACCTTCAAGATCTTCGGCTATTATCAACATTGGTTTTCCCTGCTGAGCTACTTTTTCAAGAATAGGAAGTAAGTCTTTCATTGCAGAAATTTTCTTGTCATGGATAAGTATCATTGGATCTTCAAGAACCGCTTCCATATTTTCTGTATCGGTAACAAAATAAGGGGATAGATATCCACGGTCGAATTGCATACCCTCCACAACTTCCAAAGCAGTCTCAGTTCCTTTGGCATCCTCAACTGTAATAACGCCGTCTTTACCAACTTTATCCATAGCGTCTGCAATAAGATTTCCAATAGTTGAATCGTTATTGGCAGAAATTGAACCAACCTGTGCGATGTCATTTCTTCCTTCAACATCTTTGCTGATTGATCCCAAATACTTAACTACTTCAGCAGTTGCCAGGTCTATTCCTCTTTTAAGGTCCATTGGGTTTGCACCTGCTGTAACGTTTCTCAATCCCTCTCTGTAAATTGCCTGAGCAAGAACGGTTGCAGTAGTAGTTCCATCACCGGCAACATCGCTTGTTTTAGAAGCAACTTCACGCACCATCTGTGCGCCCATGTTTTCAACGGGGTCATCTAACTCTATTTCCTTTGCTACTGTTACACCATCTTTTGTTACTGTTGGCGCACCAAATTTTTTCTCAAGTATTACATTTCTACCTTTTGGTCCTAATGTAACTTTAACAGCATCAGCAAGCTTATCAACACCGGTTTTAAGACCGCTACGTGCTTTGCTATCATATTGAACTAACTTTGACATAATATTTTCCTCAGTTTTTGTTTTTGTTATTTATGTAATTATACAATTGCGAAAATGTCACTTTCTCTCATTATCAAATACTCTTCACCGCTTATGGTTACTTCTGTACCGCCGTATTTACCGTAAAGAACTTTATCGCCAACTTTTACTTCCAATTCTATAAGCTTACCGTCATCAGATTTTCTACCCGGTCCGGTAGCCACTATGGTTCCTTCAACCGGTTTTTCTTTAGCTGTATCCGGTAAGATTATTCCTCCCTTTGTTTTTTCTTCTGCTTCCATTGGTTTGACTACAATTCTGTCGCCCAATGGATTTATTTTTAATTTACTCATGACTATTTCCTTATATTTTTGTTTATAAATTGTTAGCACTCTAAAAGGGTGAGTGCTAATATAATATGAAGAAGTGTTTTTGTCAAGTGCATAAATCACGTTTTTGTATTAAAAACGTAAAACTATTGCAAATAGTAACTATTAGATTATATATTTACATTTTAGAATCCGAAAAGAATAAAAAAGAATTAAGTGAGAGATAAAAAACTTAATATAAAAAGAGAACTGCAAAACCTTAAAGCGATTATTTTGGGGATGAATAGAAAAGTTGTAGTGATTTTTATTTCAGTTGCGGTTCTCCAAACCATCTCTTGGTACATCACATCACGCAGGTTTTTCCGTGCTAATATTTTTCCTTCCTACCAGATTGAACCGGATATTTATCTGATTGAATATCTTTTTTGGTTCATCGGTGATTTTATTACGTTTTTTATTCTGCCGTTTTTTATTATCGGCTATTTCTTGAAAGAAAAGATTACAGCTTTTGGTCTGAAGCTTGGTGATTGGCGGATTGGATTAAAAATATCTCTACTCTTCTTTTTAATAATGCTTCCGCTTATTTGGATTGTATCGGCATCTCCTTCATTTACTGCAAAGTACCCTCATCTGCTTTCGGTAAGGGAAGTGTGGAGTAAATTTTTTATATACGAAGTTGGTATGTTAATTTATATGTTTGCATGGGAGTTTATTTGGCGTGGGTACATGTTATTTGGTTTGGAAGAGAAGTTTGGATATTATGCGGTTCTCATTCAAATGATCCCTTTTTTAATTTTGCACAACGGGAAACCATTTGCTGAAACCATCGGGGCTATTTTCGGAGGGATTGCATTAGGAATATTAGCATTCAGAACACGATCATTTATATATGGTGTAATCGTTCATATGGGTATTATGTTTTCGATTGACTTTATCTGTACTTTAAGATTTCGTGTGAATGATTATGGTTTGGGGGTTAACTCATTTATAAATCTTATTAAAGGAATTTTTTAAGGAAGAATAATATGAGACTTACATTAAATGTAGATCACATTGCAACATTAAGGAATGCGAGGGGAGAAGATCAGCCCGATCCTGTTACAACAGCATTAATAGCCGAAGAAGCCGGTGTGGATGGGGTGGTGGTACATCTAAGAGAAGATAGAAGACACATAACTGAGCGAGATGTACGATTATTGAGAGAACTTGTAAAAACAAAACTTGATCTTGAGATGGCTGCGAATGAAGAAATAATTAAAATTGCATGCGATGTTGGCCCGGACTTAGCAACTTTAGTTCCTGAAAAAAGACAGGAACTTACCACAGAAGGAGGATTAAATGTTATCGATAATATATCTCTTGTTAAGGATACCATAATTGAACTGCATAATTCAGATATTGAAGTTTCTCTTTTCATCGAACCTGAACTAACACAGATTGATACAGCAGCAGAAATTGATGCAGACATTATTGAGTTACATACAGGAATTTTTACTAATGCTGTTAGTGAAGAAGAGCAATTTGATGAACTTGATAGAATCAGAGCTGCAGTTATTCATGCAAAAAAATTAGGGCTGGGTGTAAATGCAGGTCATGGTTTGAACTATCAAAACATAAAAATATTCAGGGAAGTTCCTGATATTGATGAAGTAAGTATCGGGCATTCTATCATTGCCAGAGCAGTAACTGTGGGAATTAAAGAAGCTGTTCAGGAAATGATACGGCTTATCAAATAAATGATAAGCTGATAAAATTTATGCTTCTTTAAAATGTATAAGATGAGGTTTTCCTAAAGGATAGACATTGAAACCGATTTCAAATAGTTTTTGATGATCTAAAATATTTCTTCCATCAAAAATAAAAGCCGGCTTTTCCATCTCTGTATAAATTTTTTCGTAATCCAATTCCTTGTATAAATCCCATTCCGTTAACACTGCAATTGCGTGCGATTTATGTGCAGCTTTATAGGGGTCTTCTTCGTACTCTATTAAATCATTATAACCTTTTAAATCCATCTTTGCATTTTTTAATGCTTTTGGATCAGATATAACTACGTGGGCTTTTTCCTCCATTAATTTTTTTGTTATGTAAAAAGCCGGAGATTCTCTTGTATCGCTTGTGTTAGCTTTAAATGCAAAACCAAAGAGTGCAATTCGTTTGTTTGTAACAGTGTTAAATAATGCACTATTAATTGTTTGCACAAATCTGCTTTCCTGGTAATCATTCATTTTTACAACACTCTCCCAGTAAGCAGCAACTTCATATAAACCAAAGGTCTCGCAAAGGTAAACGAGGTTAAGAATGTCTTTTTTAAAACATGAACCGCCGAAGCCGACACTTGCGTTTAGAAATCTATTACCTATTCTTGAATCCTTTCCAATCGCAAAAGCAACTTCACTTACATCGGCATCTACTTTTTCACAAAGTGCGGATATGCTGTTAATAGATGATATTCTTTGAGCAAGAAATGAATTCGCAACAAGTTTGGATAATTCGGCACTCATTAAATTGCTTGTTATCAATCTATCTTGAGGAATCCAGTTCGCAAAAATTTCTACTATACTTTCTCTTGCTTTTAATCCGCTCTCAGTTTCTTTAGAACCAATTAAAACACGGTCGGGATTTTCAAGATCTCTTATTGCAGTTCCTTCTGCTAAAAATTCAGGGTTAGAAACAATATCAAAATGCAAACCTTTTTCATTCGCACTTAAAATTCTTTCCATTGCAATGGCAGTTTTTACTGGAAGCGTACTCTTTTCAACAATTATTTTATCCGATTCAGCAGCACCTCGTATATCTCTTGCACATTTCTCCCAATATTGAAGATCGGCACTTTTTCCCGAACCTTCGCCGAAGGTTTTGGTTGGTGTATTAACCGAAACAAAAATTATTTCTGATTCTTTAATATTTTTTTCTAACTCAGTTGTGAAGAAAAGATTTCTTCCGCGTGCTTGTTTTACTACGTCTAATAAACCGGGTTCGTATATCGGAAGTTCATCACTTTTCCAGGCATTAATTTTATCTTCGTTTATATCAACAACCGTTACCTTATACTGAGGGCATTTCGCCGCAATCATTGCCATGGTTGGTCCGCCAACATAACCCGCACCAATACACAGTATTCTCTTAGTAAATTTTTCTTCAGCCATTAAGTTTTTCTCCAAAAAAGTGGTAATTCAAAAATAGAAAGCATATTCTTCCAAAATTATGCCGATTAAAGCCCAAATTTTACAGAGATTTTTGGTTAATTAAAAATTGTCACATAGATAGATATTAATTATAGGATTCTTTTTTCATCTTCGGTAAATTATATTCGTTGGAATAATATTTGTCACTTTATAGTTCTACAATCATCATAATTGAAAGAATAATAAAAAAATGAACTTTGTTGATACTATTAGAATATTATTAACGACGTATTTGACGGTATCAATGCAACTATTTGTTTGCACTTTATGATTGTTAAATTACAATATTATAAAAAGTGTCTGTGAGGTTGTGTTTTAAAGTTTAATTACATTCATAGTTTCTAAAATAAAGGAGGAAACATAAATGCATAATTTATTAAACAAACAGTTGTTTTATAGAGCACTTATATTATTTATTATTTTATACTATATTCCCAACAATGCACAATCTAATACTCGTTTTGCAGTTATAGGTGATTTTGGAGATGCCGGATCTGCTGAAGAAGACGTTGCTAATCTTGTACATAGTTGGAATGTCGACTTTGTAATCACTCTTGGTGATAATAATTATCCTGATGGACAAGCTTCAACCATTGATGAAAATATTGGACAATATTATCATCAATATATTTACCCATATGTCGGCTCCTATGGTGCGGGGTCGTCGGATGTGAATAGATTTTTTCCGTCCCTTGGTAATCATGATTGGCATACGAGCCCGCCACAACCTCATTATGATTATTTTGATTTACCAAATAATGAAAGATATTATGATTTTGTCTGGGGAGATGCACATTTCTTCGTAATAGATAGTGATACAGATGAGCCAGATGGAGTTTCTGAAAATTCAGTTCAGGGGCAGTGGTTACAAAATGCCCTATCGACATCAACATCAACTTGGCAAATAGTCTATTTCCATCATGCACCATATTCTTCCTCATCCAATCATGGTTCACAGGAGTATATGCAATGGCCTTTTAAGGAGTGGGGTGCAGATGTTGTTATGGCAGGACACGATCATACCTATGAAAGATTAATTATTGATGAATTACTTTATTTTGTAAATGGTTTGGGGGGAAGGAGCAAGTATGGATTTGGTTCGCCAATTCCCGGCAGTCATGTAAGATATAATAGTGACTACGGAGCTATGCTGATTGAAGCTAATCAAGACAGTATAACATTTAAATTTTATTCAAGAGCAAATGATCTGGTTGATACCTATACAGTATTAAGCGCAACTTCTGGTGTTGAACCACCGACAGTAGATACATTCACATTAGATCAGAATTATCCTAATCCGTTCAATCCGTCAACCAAAATAAGCTTTCAGATTCAGGAATATGGC
>JBATTD010000109.1:0-1785 GCA_049670345.1 Ignavibacteriaceae bacterium | reverse complement strand
GCCCAAACAAGGTCGCCAACACGCTGCAATCCAAACATAGAATAATAAATAAAGAAAGGTATCATATTAATTCCATGCGTAAGATAAGCAGTTCCCGCAGCAACAAAGGATGACATCGATCCTGCTTCGGTAATACCTTCTTCAAGTATCTGCCCGTTCTTGGCTTCTTTATAATAAAGAAGACTATCAGCATCAACTGGTTCGTAAAGCTGTCCGGTGTGTGCGTAAATTCCTATTTGCCGGAAAAGTGATTCCATTCCAAATGTTCTTGCTTCATCGGGAACAATAGGAACAATGTACTTACCTATTTCTTTATCTTTTAACAGTTTTGTTAGCATTCTCACAAACACCATGGTCGTTGAAACTTCCCTTCCATCAGTTCCTTCATAAAATTCTTTAAAGATTGATTCGGGCGGTGTTTTGATAGGACGAATATCTGTTTTTCGTGATGGAACAAATCCACCAAGTGATTCCCTTTTTTCCTTAAGATATTTCATCTCGGCATCATTCTCATCAGGTTTGTAGAAAGGCATATTTGCTATCTGCTCATCCGAAATTGGAATACCAAACCTGCTTCGGAATTCTTTCATCTCGTCTTCATTTAATTTCTTTTGCTGATGAGTTATGTTTTTACCCTCACCGCTTTCGCCCAAACCATAACCCTTAATTGTTTTAGCAAGTATAACCGTTGGTGATCCAGTATTGTTAACTGCAGCATTGTAAGCAGCATAGACTTTTTCCGGATCGTGTCCACCGCGGCGCATTTTACTCAATTGTTCATCCGTCATATTTTCAGCCATTTTAAGGAGATCATCATCAACACCAAAGAAGTGTTCACGAATGTATGCCCCGCCTTCAACAGTATATTTTTGATACTGTCCGTCAACTACTTCACCCATACGCTTAACAAGTTTGCCCTCTTTATCCTTGGCAAGTAAAGGATCCCAGCTATCGCCCCAAACAATTTTAATGACATTCCATCCCGCACCACGGAAAATCGCTTCAAGTTCCTGAATTATCTTTCCGTTACCTCTAACAGGTCCGTCCAATCTTTGCAGGTTACAGTTTATAACAAAAATAAGATTATCCAATTTTTCTCTTGATGCCAGCGTAATTGCTCCAAGTGCTTCGGGTTCATCGGTTTCACCATCGCCAAGGAATGCCCATACCTTTCCGCCTGGTTCTTTTAATCCCCTGTCTTCGAGATATTGATTAAATCTTGCCTGATAAATTGCCATGATTGGTCCGAGACCCATTGATACAGTTGGGAATTCCCAAAAATCGGGCATAAGCCATGGATGCGGATAAGAAGAAAGTCCTTTGGTTGGCTGCAATTCTCTACGGAAATTTTCTAGCTGCTCCTTTGTAATTCTTCCCTCAAGATAGGCTCTTGCATAAATTCCCGGTGAAGCATGGCCTTGAAAATAAATTTGGTCTCCTTCGTAGCCGTCTCTTTTACCTCTGAAAAAATGATTGAAACCAATCTCATAAAGTGTAGCAGCGCTTGCGTAGGTTGAAATATGTCCGCCGATTCCGCTTTCCATTTTATTGGCTTTTACAACCATTGCCATTGCATTCCAGCGGATGATACTTTTAATTCTTCTCTCAATTGCTCTGTTACCGGGGAAAGGCAGCTGCTTTTCTCTTGGTATTGTATTTATATAAGGAGTGTTTGCAGTAAACGGAATCTGCACTCCGGCTTTATGCGCACGGATTTGTAATTGATGCAAAATATCAACCACTCGTTCAGGACCTCCATGCTCAAGTACCCAATCAAGTGAGTAC
>JBATTD010000108.1:0-4710 GCA_049670345.1 Ignavibacteriaceae bacterium | reverse complement strand
CTTCAGTTTAGAGTAATTGGAGCACCAGAAACCTTTAAACTCTTTGAGGTTGTTGCAAATGCTTCGGGTCCTCTTGATCCTACAGAGCCAGGCGCTGTGGACTTTGGAGGTTTTCCGACTATACCCTCTCCCATTGACGATGATCCTAATCCTACGGATAGACAGCAGGTTGGCGATGGTCATTGGGCATTCCACACGTGGGATAATGGCGGAACAAACGATGGCGGTGAGCGTGGTGCATTTGATGATGGTACCGATAACTCATGGCTCTCCAGAACAACCAGAAATGGATTTGATAACATTATTCCAATGGACTTTGAAATGAGATTTACAGGAACAGCACCTGGAGAAGGCGGTGGTTATGCTGCCAGAGTATTCGACGATGGCGGAACAACCTGGGTACCTTTTGAATTGTGGAATATAGGTTCAAACACCCCGGATGATCCAAGCGATGACTTCAGGATGGTTCCCTGGCATTTTGATACCGATTATAACAATGTATATGATATGTCGAATTGGGGTGATAGTAATACTCCCGGCAATGGTGAATTTGAACATTCGGCTTCAGGTGGTAATAATGATCCTTATACTGACCCGATTTATTGGGCTCAACCGGAAGATGTATCTCCAGGTTCGGCCGGCTATGATGCGGCAGAAACCGAGATGCTTGCCGGTACTTATACTGGTGATCGAGAAACTGAGGTATTGGCACGTACAGTATTAATGAACTGGAACGGCGGAGAAATGCCACCGTTTACCCAGGATATGCCAGAAACTGGTACTGTATTCCGTTTGACTTCAACTAAGCCAAATGTAGTTGGTGAAGATGTGTTCACATTTACGGCACCAGCTGCAAGCCAGAGTATTGATCTTGCCAGTAACCAGCTTGATGAAATTAATGTGTTCCCAAATCCGTATTATGGTGTAAATAGTGAAGAACTAAACAAGTATAATAGATTTGTTACTTTCACTCATCTGCCAAACACTGCTAAGATTAGAATCTTTAACCTTGCAGGTGTTTTAGTAAGAACGATTGAAAAATCTGATGAAGGGCAATATCAGAGATGGGACCTTTCAAATGATTCCGGCTTACCGGTAGCAAGCGGATTATATATTGCATATATTGAGCTGAGCGATCTAGGTGAGACTAAAATACTTAAAGTAGCTATAATTCAAGAGCAGCAGATTCTTGATAGATTCTAAAAATGATTTAGTATTAATGTTTTAAGGAGTTAAAATGAAAAACATATTAAAAATTTTATTAGCCTTTCTTCTGCTGCTGGCATTTGATGCATTTGCCCAGGGAGGAAAAAGGACGGGAACTGGTGGGGCATCCCACCTCTTGATACCCGTAGGGCCGCGAGGTATTGCTATGGGTGAAGCAAATGTATCTACATCTACTGGTATAGAATCATTATTCTGGAATCCCGCAGGTGTAGCCAAGATGGATGGTTCAACTGACATACTATTCTCTCATATGTCTTATATTGCAGATATAGGAGTTGAATACGGAGCACTTGCAGCAAACTTTGAGGGCTTCGGCGTAATCTCTCTTAGTCTGAAAGCTCTGTCTATTGGAGATATTGCAGTTACCACAACTGCCAATCCAGATGGTACCGGTCAGGTCTTTACACCAACTATGATAACTGCTGGATTGGGATTCTCTCGTATGCTTACCGAAAGCATTTCGATTGGTTTAACAGCAAATTTCATATCTGAAAGAATGGCAGATGTAAGTGCATCAGGTATTGCATTCGATGTTGGTGTTATTTATGACGACCTTGCAGCCGTTAATGGTTTAAGCATAGGTTTTGTTCTGAAGAACTTTGGACCTGATATGCAATACAGCGGTCCCGGTCTCGTTAATGAAGGACAGTTAGATGGATTAAATCGACCACCTAATTTCTACACAATCGATTCAGCGCCATTTGAGTTGCCATCAAATTTCCAGATTGCTCTCGGGTATAAACCTGTTCTGGATGAAATAAATTCTGTTCAGTTCTCAGGAGCGTACATGAACAACAACTTTTCTGGTGATGAGTACAAACTTGGTGGTGAATATGGTTATAACAGCCTGTTCTTTGTAAGAGCTGGTTATCAATTCGCTCCGGATCTCAGTGATGCCTATATTTATGGTTTCACAGCCGGTGTTGGAATTGATTACAATGTTGAAGGCTTTGGCTTCAAAGTTGATTATGCTTACAGAGATGTAGAGTTCTTTGATGGAAACCACATAATTGCCCTCACACTCGGCTTCTAATTTCTTGTTGGAAGTTCTTTTAATCCGTGCGGTCTTAAATTAAGACCGTACGGATTTATTTTTAAAAACAATTCTGTCGCCTTTCCCACACTTTTTCTGCAAACAAGACATTATCTTTTGGTTAAAAACAATTTCAGGAATTAGTGCGGTTTTTGATATTCTTCAGCAATCCGATCCATCTTTTGAAAGCAGAGTAGAATTTAGATTTGGCAAAGTTAATCTGGGTGGTCATCCCTTCAGCGGAGTGATGGTAAATACGGAGGGTGCAATACATATTTATTTAGGTCTTTACTATGATGTTCCACTCACAGATTTTTTATTTCTTACACCAAGCTTTGCCCCGGGATTATATGCAAAAAACAGCAGTAAAGATTTGAATTTTGCTCTCGAATTTCAGTCGCAGATTGAAATCTCATTTAAATTTGTTAACGGTGCAAGAGTGGGAGTAAGTTTTAATCATATATCTAATGCTACTTTAGGCGAAGAAAATCCAGGGGTTGAAAGTCTGGCATTAACTTACATCATTCCCTTGTAGAAAAAATGATGTCCGAATTTAATTCAAATCATTAAGAGGAATGGTGGTGCCTAATATGGCTAAGGATAATGAAGGGCATGGATTTAGGAACGAAGAGAACAGATTTGATTTTTACGGCGAAATGGAAAAGTTTTTCTTCGAACATCTGGATGGAAGAATAGCTGAAATAAAATCTGAAGATTATAAAAACTAATTTGCAATAATTAAGCAAACTTAGAGGAATGAATATTTATCCCCGCATCCAGCGGGGATTTTTTAAACTAACCGAATGACTTTTATTATTAATTACAGCACAGGGGCAGGGGTTTTTGATTTATTGATATGCGGTGTGAGGTAGATATTTGCTGCGCTTCTTCCAACTACAAATGAGGCTGTTGCAGCCACCGCTCCTACAAAAGAAAAAACATTAATTGAAAGCAGCATAACAATTACAATCACTGCAAATTCAATTGCTGTTCCCCAAGTGATTGGTGCGGTGTTTTTATCACTTACAAGCACAGATCTTTGGAAACATATAAATACTGTTAAAGCAGGAATAATTGCCATAATCTTTAAGGGTGTTCTTGCAAAATCACTTAGAAATTCGGATAACCCGGACACATCTTTAAACCAAATATCAGCCAATGGTGTGAAAGCAATAATTAAAAGAATGATTGATAACACACCTGCAAGTACTACGGCAAAATTTCTTAACGGAACATAACCGCTTTTATCATCTCCCATTTGTGCGATAATAACTTCCTGATACGATAAACCTAAGGCTCTGAAAATAAAAACAAATGAGGTTATTACAGGCAATACTGCAAGTGATTCAAGTGCCATACGGCTTTGCACCACAAAAAATGTAACGAACGGCTGTACGCCCAAAGACAGAAGAGACATAATAGCTAACGGGTAATAGAACTTATAAATCTCTTTGTAGGTAATCTTGTAATCATTGGCGGAAGGATAATCATGCAATTGCTTTACAATACCGATTGTCATTAATCGGCTGGCTATTGCTTCGGCTAAAACTGCAATAGTAAGAGCTGATGCAGCTACAACAACACCGGGGACATCAAAATAAAAATAAACTACAAACGCGGTTATTGCCATAGAAGTTAGTCTTACAACAGTTCCGTATGCAACACGTCGGGTTAAGTTGTTCCTGATCAAAACTCCCTGGTAAAATCTTCTGTAACCAATTGCCGCAGGCCATGGCAGAAGAATTATTGTTGCAATGTGTGTTAAGTAAGAAACGCGTCTTGGCAAACCAATCATATCTTCAGTAATAAAATAAAAGATGGCAGGAATAACCAGTATCAACATCAACAAAGTAATACCGGTAATTAGAAAGTATGTAAACCTTTTTAGTTTATTAAACGAATAACTATCCCTTACCAACGCCGTTGAAGCGCTCATCATCATTATCACAGGTGCCTCAATTATTAATGCAAATGCAAATGCAACACCATATGCTGCAAGATTGTATATTGGTTCATCTAATCTTGCAATTAATGCAGAAAGAAAAGGTCCTTCGACCGACATCATTAACCATGTAGCACCTAATGGTAGCCAAAAGACGAATATTTTTTTTTGTGTTAATTGCCGTTGAATTTTTACCATCGGTGTTTGGAATATTTTGATAAGAGTTTTATCATTTATTAAGTAAAATTATGAAGAATTAAAGTAACAAGTTTAATATGAGTTGTATTGAAAAGTAGCCTTGTATAGTTTAGCTGATATCATTTATTATTTTAGGTAAAGAAGAAGGAGGAAAAATATGAAAAATATATTTTCTATCAATCTTTTAATTCTTATACTGACTATCTCCTGTGGTGAAAAAAATCAGGAGGTGCAATTAACGGAAAATCAGAAAATAGAAATGAGAGATGCTGCTTCCGAATATATGGGCCAGCTTAAGAGTATATTGATC
>JBATTD010000107.1:0-3897 GCA_049670345.1 Ignavibacteriaceae bacterium | reverse complement strand
TCACAGAAGCGTAATTCTTTTTCCCTTTAATGAAATACCAAATAAGCAGCAAAGGTATTATAAGAAGAAAGTATAAAACCCATGGCTCAGCAAATGTAACATTGTTAAACATTTACAATTTCCTCTTCGTTAATTACAGGTTTTTGCGGAATGGTAGACTGAACAATTTCCTTGGCTTGCTTCATCATTTCCTCATTCACAGACTCAAGCGGCTGAAACTTGGCGAATTTCACTAAATCTGCGTTTGATAAAAAATTATATGTTATATCAAGAATAATATCCTTTTCTTTAATACTATTTAAGTGAAGAATTGTTTCAGTAGTTGTTAATTCCATTGCAGGTAGATCAAATCTTTCTTCAAAATAATTTCTTATAATCTCCGTAATGCGGGAATGATAATCTTTAATAAACCCTTTTTGCCATAACTGTTCGTTTTCAAGATTTTCTAATGCTGCAAGCGCTTTAACGTGAGGCGGAATAGTAATTATTTTTTTCTCCACCGGTTGTTCCGATTTTTTCTGCTTATATTTTTTGTATGAATAATAACCCGCAATTATTATTAAAAATCCTATTGCAGCCCACAGCAATAACCATTTCCAATTGTACGGAATTGTAATGGGAGACTTTACATCTTTAATTTCCTCGGCAGTTGAAACCGGGACTGTATGAATTTGAACAACAACCGAATCGGTAACTATCTTTTTAAAAGAAGTATCATCCACAGTGCGATACTTTACATCCACAGGCGGAATTACAGCTCGAACAGAATCATATCCGGCAAATATAAATTTGTAAATCGTGGTTTTCGATTTTTCATCTTCGGTTAAAATCGGTTTCGCTCGTGCGATTAATTCTAATCGAGATAAAGTATCAGGTAAACTTGGTGAAATAACTTCGATGTTTTTCCGTGTAACAACCTCAATCTCATAATTAATAAAATCACCAACTAAATAATCAGTAGTATCGGCATAAGCAGCCACAGAAATTGTTTGTGCCTGCACATTTACTACGATAAAAATGCAAATTGCTCCTAATAGAGATCTTACCATCTTTTCTCACGCATTCTGAAAAACTGAACTAACGGTTTTATATAATCTACGCCTGTCTGAACATGAATTCTGTCTAATCTTGATGTAAGGAACATCGTGTTTCTTTTGGCAACTTCTTCCTTCCTTGCTTCTTTCATCACTCGTCTTACACGCTGATTGCTTGTATCCAACCATCTTTCTTCACCTGTTTCAGCATCGGTAAATTTAATTAATCCAATCGGTGGGATTTCGTTTTCTCTTCTATCATCCAAAACAACTCCAATCAAATCATTTTTCTTGCCAACAACTCTTAAAATTTTCTCGTAATCTTCATCCAGAAAATCCGATAAGAGAAAAATAATTGATCGCTTTTTAATTGCATTGTTCATAAACTCTAATGCTGCTTTTATATCGGTTGCGTTACCTTCCGGTTCAAATGAAAGCACTTCCCGTATTATTCGAAGAACATGTATATTGCCTTTTCTCGGTGGAACGAATTTTTCAATCTTATCCGTAAAAAGGATTAACCCGACTTTATCATTATTTTTCAATGCAGAGAAGGCGAGAATTGCACTCAACTCTGCTGCAACACGCTGTTTAGTTTTCGAAACTGAGCCAAACATCAATGAGCCGCTTATATCCACCATAAGCATTACAGTAAGTTCACGCTCTTCTTCAAACACTTTAATGTAAGGATGACCAAACCTGGCTGTAACATTCCAATCAATGTTTCTTACATCATCACCATATTGATATTCCCTCACTTCTGAGAATTCCATTCCTCTTCCTTTAAATACCGAATGGTATTCACCGGAAAAGAGATGATTAACCAACCCCTTGGTTCTGATCTCAATCTGTCTTACTTGTTTAAGAAGTTCTTTTGTTAACATCTATTACGGCACTTCAACTTTATTAAGTATTTCATTAATAATGTATTCCGGAGTGATATCCTCTGCTTCTGCTTCGTAAGTTACAGCAAGACGGTGGCGCAATACATCGTGGCAAATTGCTCTAACATCCTCAGGAATTACATAACCTCTGCGTTTTATAAATGCCATTGCTTTAGCTCCCAAAGCAAGATTAATAGTTGCACGCGGTGAGCCGCCATAACTTATCATATCAGCAAGATTATTCAATCCAAACTCAGCCGGATTACGGGATGCAAAAACTATATCGAGAATATATTTTTCAATCTTTTCATCAATATATACCTGGTGAATCAGTTCTCTTCCTCTAAGTATATCATTCGGAGAGATCACCGGTTGAACTTGCTTTGCAGTATTATTAATATTCTGCCGCATTATAGCTAACTCTTCATCCCGTTTAGGATATGTTATTTTCACCTTTAACATAAACCTGTCAACCTGTGCTTCGGGAAGTGGATAAGTTCCCTCCTGCTCTATCGGGTTTTGAGTTGCAAGAACGAGAAACGGTTCTTCAAGTTTAAAAGTTTCCTTCCCGATTGTTATTTGTCGTTCCTGCATTGCCTCCAATAAAGCACTTTGTACTTTTGCAGGCGCGCGGTTAATCTCATCGGCGAGGATAAAGTTAGCAAAGATGGGTCCTTTTTTTATTAAAAAGTTGCCGTCTTTTTGATTGTAGATTTGAGTGCCAACCAAATCCGCAGGCAGAAGATCGGGTGTAAATTGAATCCTCTGGAATTTTGCTTTCATAGCAGAGGAAAGTGTAGTAATAGCAAGTGTTTTAGCTAATCCGGGGACACCTTCAAGAAGAATATGCCCATTGCCAAGCAACCCAACAATCAACCGTTCAATCATCTCTTTCTGCCCGATAATCACTTTACTGATTTCACCAAGTAGAAGATCGATAAAAGCGCTTTCGTTTTTAATTTTTTCATTCAATTCAGCAATATCCAAAGTAGAACCTCACAATTAGTTAAATAAAATTAAGTTGGTACCATTTAAGATTTGACGGCTCGAAACTTAATTATGTTGAGTTTCTTAATCAAGAATACTTTTAGTCTCCAAATTATGTTTTGGATGAGGGGAATGTGGGCTGTTTAAACGGTATTTTTGATGTTTTAATTTAGAAAAACTAATATTTTAGTGTTAATTTATACTTATAAAAATCAGTACTTTTAAATGAAATCATTCTTCTATCTGTTTTGCTTCTTACTTTGTTTCTCTGAATATATTTTCCCACAGAAAACATTAACCGCCATCATAACCGACCCACAAATTGGTAGTGAAAATGGTGAGACTTTTTTAAACTCTATTTCTAAAGATATAAACCAACACAAAGAAATTGATAGAGTAATTGTGTTAGGAAATCTAACCGCACCTGGCTTGCATGACGAATTCGACCAGATTAAAGCCATATTAGATGGAATGGATAAAGAATATTTTGTTACCGGTGGATCGAATGATTATCTGTTAAGTGAATTAAACGGTTTAGAAATAGTTCAGTTATGGGGTAACGATACATATAACATATCTTCAAACGGATACGACATTTACATCATCAATACTATAAACAAACACACCGCAAACGGTAATCTGGAAATTGAGACCTTGGATTGGCTGAAAAATAATTCTGAAAACACAAACAATGTGAATTTAATTTTTTCTTTTTATCCAATTAACGAAGTTTATAATGGCTATAAGTTAACTAATAATTTTGCCGGAGAAAAAATAATTTCATTCTCAGCTAATCATTATAAAAAGCAAAAGAAGAAACCCGGTACAGATGAAATTAAAACAAAAAAATTATCCGAAAGCAAGAAATGGAATTATCAAGTACTTTCTGTGGTAAACGATTCACTTATTTATTATAATGTATCTGAAAAAGATATCGTCCTAAAATTAATTTCTATTTTACCTATTGCAAATATGGAATTCATAAGTAAAGT